>JBBDNI010000036.1:0-16528 GCA_040877645.1 Chloroflexota bacterium | reverse complement strand
CCGGTCTGCATCAGGTACGGCTCGATCACATCCTCGAGGGTCTCGACCGGCTCGCTGATCGTGGCGGCCATGGTCTGCAGACCGACCGGGCCCCCACCGTGGTGCTCGGCGATGGCCCGCAGCAGCTGGCGGTCGAGCGCGTCGAGCCCGCGCCGATCGATCTCGAGCAGGTCGAGGGCATCGGTCGCCAGCTCGGCAGTCACGACGCCATCACCCCGGACCTGCGCGAAGTCGCGCGCTCGCTTCAGCAGCCGATTCGCGATGCGCGGGGTACCGCGGCTGCGCGCCGCAATGATCGTGGCCGCTGCGGGCTCGAGGGAGACGTCCAGGATGTGGGCACTTCGACGCAGGATCCGCTCGAGATCGTCTGACGTGTAGTAGTCAAGCCGATACGTCACACCGAACCGGTCGCGCAACGGCCCGGTGATGCTCCCGACGCGTGTCGTTGCACCGATGACCGTGATCTTCTCGATCTGCAGCCGGACGGTGCGTGCTCCTGGCCCCTTGCCGAGCACCACGTCGAGCGCGAAATCCTCCATCGCCGGGTAGAGGATCTCCTCGACCACGTGGGAGAGGCGATGGATCTCGTCGATGAAGAGCAGGTCGCCCTTGTCCAGGGCGGTCAGCACCGCGGCCAGGTCCCCGGCACGCTCGATTGCCGGCCCCGAGGTGGTGCGGATCTGTGCTCCCATCTCGGCTGCCACGATGTTGGCCAGGGTGGTCTTGCCGAGCCCCGGCGGGCCGTAGAGCAGGATGTGGTCGACCGGTTCGTCGCGATGGCGCGCCGCATCGATCAGGATCGCCAGGTTCTCCTTGATCCGATCCTGCCCGGCGAACTCGTCGAGCCGCCGGGGGCGAACCGTCGACTCGAGGGCGATCTCGTCCTCGGCAACAACCGCGCTGGCGATGCGCTCGATGGTCATGCCGGCCATTCTACGGGCCGAGGATGCGGCCGAGGTCGTCTGGCGTGTCCACGTCCGGCGGGTGGGTATCCACCTCGACGACCCGGACCAGCTCGGGGTTGGCGGCCAGGACCTGCCGCAGGCCGACGTCCCCGCTCAGGTCCTCGACCAGGCTGAAATGGCTGCGCTCGATGAGCACGGGCGGGGCCAGGACACCTCCCGCCGAGACGGCGATGAGTGGCTGCGGTCCCCGGGCTGCCAGAACGGCAGCGATGGTGGCGGGTTCCACGCGCGGCTGATCGCCGAGCAGGATCAGGGCTGCCTCGACCTCGGCACCCAGCGCCTCGAAGGCGAGCCGCAGGGAGAGGCTGAGTCCCCGTTCCGGGAAGGGGTTGCGGATCCATCGCAGCTCGTCGTCCAGGGTATCGGGCCGAGAGAGCCAGACCGGCACGACCGCCACGATCGGTACCAGCTCGGCGGACTGCGCCGCAGCGATCGCATGCTCGAGCAGCGTCCGACCGTCCACCACGACCAGCTGCTTGGGGCTGCCGTAGCGCCGCGAGGCGCCGGCCGCCAGGATCACCGCGCCGACCCGCCCGTCACCCATCGGTCTTATTAGACTGCGTCGAATGCTGGCCCATCCTGCCTTGGTCGACCTGCTGTTCACCGGCGGCTCGCTGATCGACGGCAGCGGCGCGCCCTCGCGGCCCGGCACGATCGGCAGCCTGGATGGGCGCCTCCATCTCGGCGACGCCGCGTGGCGCCCGGCTGCGGCCCGTGTCATCGATGCGACCGGGCTCGTCGTCGCACCTGGCTTCATCGACCTGCACTCCCACGGTGGCCTCGTGATCCTGGCCGATCCACGTCACGAGCCCAAGGTGCGCCAGGGGGTGACGACCGAGGTCATCGGGGTCGATGGCAATGGCTACGCCCCCTTCCACCATCGGGAGGATCTGATGGCGTTCGTCGAGCTCAACGCCGGGCTCGACGGCCGGCCGGAGATCGCCTACGACTGGGATAGCGTGGCCAGCTACATCGGCCGCTATGACCGCGGCTTGGCGGTGAACGTGGCGGTCATGATCGGGAACAGCGCGCTCCGGATCGGCGCCATCGGCTGGGACGACGTGCCATCCGACGCCGGATCACTGGCCGATATGCGCGCCGCGCTGCGGGAGGCGATGCAGGAGGGAGCCTTCGGGGTCACCAGCGGCCTCGACTATCCACCGGGCTCGTACGCCTCGACCGATGAGCTCGCCGCGCTGACCGCGGAGGCGGCGAGCGGCGGCGGCTTCTACCACACCCACGTCCGATACGGGCTCGGCGATCGGTTCCTGGATCCCTTCCGGGAGGCGATCGAGATCGGGCGGCGCGGCGAGGGGCCGGTGCACCTGACCCACTTCTACCATCGGCAGACCTACCCCGGCGGCCCCCAGGAGATGCTGGCGCTGGTCGACGACGCGCGGACGGTCGGCATGGATGTCACCTTCGATAGCTATCCGTACGAATGGGCATCGACCCGGCTCCTGATCCAGCTGCCGCAATGGGTGCAGGCCGGTGGACCGATGGCGCTCAAGGAGCGCCTGGCCGACAGCGGCATCCGTGACCGGCTGCGCGACGAGCTGGGGACGCGCGGGGCTGCCTACACCACCGCCGACGGCTGGGCCGATATCCGACTTGGCGCCTTCAACCACCCCGACCAGCTGCGCTGGGAGAGCCACACCCTGGCCGACGTGATGCGTGAGACGGGCAGAGATCCGGTCGACACCATCTGCGACCTGCTGCTGGCCGAGGATCTGCGCGTCGCGCAGGTGACGAGCGGCCCGTGGAGCGAGACGCTCCCCCACTTCGTGCGGCACCCGGTCGGCATGGTCGGCACCGACTCCACCTTCTTGGGGGAGAAGCCCTCGCCGCGAACCTACGGCTCATTTCCGCGCATCCTGGGGCAGTTCGTGCGCGACGAGCAGCTCCTCAGCGTGGAAGAGGCGGTGCGCAAGATGACCTCGGCACCGGCCGCACGACTTGGGATAGCGGATCGTGGCCTGCTGCGCGATGGCTACGCGGCCGACCTCGTGGTCTTCGACGCGGCGCGCGTCCGCTCGAACGCGACGTTTGACCAGCCGCGGCGCTATCCGGATGGGATCGAGTACGTGGCGGTCAACGGCCAGCTGGTGGTCGACGGCGGCGCACACACCGGCGCGCTGCCCGGCCGGGCGCTGCGGCGTGGACGGCCGTGAGCGGCTGCGAGGTCGCGCAGGCTCGCTGAGGCGTCGAACGGTGCTATCGTCCGATGCAGGAGGTTCGAGCACGACATGACGCGGACCCTGCCGCCCGGCACCCTGCCTGACACCGCGCCGGACGCGTTGATCGTGCCCGTCTCGACTCCCGCTCGCGGCCGCATCGCGCGCTCCGCCCCGCTCCGCCGCGAGGGACCGGCCAAGCTCACCGGGCTGGCCATGTATGCCGATGACCTTGTCTTCCCCGGGGCCTGGTACGGCGCGACGATCCGCTCCACGGAGCCGCACGCCAGGCTGCTCGCCATCGAGCGCGACGAGGCATTCGATTGGAGCCGCGTGGCCCTCGTCACGGCGGCGGAGATACCCGGCGACAACGTGGTGAGCCTGATCCGCGACGACCAGCCGATCCTGGTGCCGGTCGGCGGCGAGATCCGGCACCAGGCCGAGCCGATCTGCCTGCTCGCCGCTGCTGACCGCTCCACCCTGCGCGAGGCCCGGCGCCATGTCCGCATCCGGACGGAGCCACTGCCGGCGGTCTTCGATCCGCTCGAGTCGACCGAGGAGATCGCCCATGTCGAGGTCGGGCGTGGCGACCTCGAGGCCGGCTTCGCGGAGGCGGAGATGGTGATCGAGGGGACCTACCGGGTCGGCCACCAGGAGCAGCTGTACATCGAAAACCAGGCGATGATCGCCGTGCCACGTGAGGACGGCGGGGTCACCGTCCATGGCTCCTGCCAGTGCCCGTATTACATCCATCGGGCGCTGAAGCGCTCGCTCGGCCTGACCGATGGACAAGCCGTGGTGGTGCAGGCCGAGACCGGCGGCGGCTTCGGCGGCAAGGAGGAGTACCCCTCCATCGTCGCGCTCCATGCCGCCCTGCTCTCCCGACAGGTCGGCAAGCCGGTGCGCATGATCTACGATCGCCACGAGGATCTCAGCGCCACGACCAAGCGGCACCCGGCGGTCGTCCGGCACCGGACCGGCGTGACGCTCGACGGCCGCCTGGTCGCCCAGGAGATCGAGGTCGTCATGGACGGGGGCGCCTACGTCACCCTCACACCGGTCGTCCTGTCGCGGGGCGTGCTGCATGCCGGCGGCCCGTATCGGTGCCCGAACGTGTGCATCAAGGGGCGGGCGATGGCCACCAACACACCGCCCAATGGCGCTTTTCGCGGCTTCGGCGCCCCGCAGGTCGAGTTCGCCGCCGAGATGCAGGTGAACCGGATCGCGGAGGCGCTCGACACAAGCCCGCTCGAGCTTCGACGACGATGGGCCTTCCGCGAGGGCGACACCACCCCAACCGGCCAGGTCCTGCGCGAGAGCGTGGCGGCAGTCGAGGTGCTCGAGGCGGCTGCGGCAGCGAGCGACTTCGCCCGCCACAGCGAGCAGACCCGACGTGCCCGCGAGGCTCGGCAGTCGGGCGCGCGGGTGGCCTCGGGGATCGGCATGGCACTCGGCTGGCACGGAGCCGGCTTCACCGGCTCGGGCGAGGTGCACATCGCCAGCGTGGCCTCGGTCGAACTGACCGATGAGGGCGAGGTGCGCATCCTCACCGCCCAGACGGAGATGGGCCAGGGCACCAAGACGATCTTCCCGCAGCTGGTGGCCGCCGAGCTGGGGCTCGATCCGGAGGAGGTCGAGGTCGCCCCGCAGGACACGAGCATCGTGCCGGACTCGGGCCCGACGGTGGCCTCCCGGACCGCGATGGTGGTCGGCGGCCTGATCATCAATGCCGCGCGCCGGCTCCGCGCCCAGGTCGAGGCGGTGACGGAACGTGACTTCGCCGAGTCACGCCGCGCGTTCGCGGCGGAGCATGGGTCGCTGCGCGTTGACCAGCAGTTCGAGCCGTATCCGAATGTCACCTTCGACGACGCCACGTATACCGGTGACGCCTACCCGGCCTTCGGCTGGGCCTGTGCGGTGGCCCGGGTCGACGTCGATCTCGACACCGGCGAGGTGACGGTGCGCGACGTGGTCTCGGCCGATGATGCAGGACGCATCATCCACCCCATCCTGGCCGAGGGCCAGGTCGAGGGCGGCACGCTGCAGGCGATCGGCTATGCCACCATCGAGGAGATCAAGCTGGTCGACGGTCGCTACCTCAACGATCGGCTGGCCACGTACCTGATCCCGACGGCGCTCGACGCCCCGCGCATCGAGGCGATCCTGGTGGAGAAGCCGTTCTCCGGTGCCCCGCACGGCGCCAAGGGGATCGGCGAGCTGCCGATGGACGTCGGAGCGCCGGCAGTCGTCGCGGCCATTCACGACGCGACCGGTGTCTGGATCCACGACCTGCCGGCCACCCCGGAGCGGATCCTGGCCGCCATGACGGGAGCGCCCACGCCGCCGGCGCCCGGGATCAGCGCACCTGCTGCCCCGCGAGGTGCAGCGTGACATATCGGTTTGTGGTCAACGGCGACCCGGTCGAGGTGGAGGTCCCCGGCATGCGGCGCCTCCTCGACGTCCTGCGCGAGGAGCTGGCCCTGACGGGCACGAAAGAGGGATGCGGCGAGGGCGAGTGTGGCGCCTGCAGCGTCCTGCTCGACGGCGCGGTGGTCGACGCCTGCCTGGTGCCGATGTGCCAGGTCGAGGGAACCTCGATCCAGACGGTCGAGGGCCTGGGACAGGAGAACGCGCTCAACAGCCTGCAGGCCGCCTTCCTGGAGACCGGTGGCGCCCAGTGCGGCATCTGCACGCCGGGGATGCTGATGGCCGGCGAGGCGTTCCTGGCTGCCAACGCGCCGCCAACTGACGAGGCAATCCGCGAGGCGATCGCCGGCAACCTGTGCCGCTGCACCGGCTACACCAAGATCGTGGAGGCGATTGCGCTCGCTGCACAGCGGCGGTCGAAGCACGCGGAGGATCCAGCATGACCGATCAGGATCGCATCGCAAGCGCGATCAACAGCGCCGCGAACCATCTCAGGGAACACCCCGCCGATGGACGCTCGAACGACGCGCCGGCGACCGCGACGCTCGATTCTGGGCTTCGATTCAGCGTGGCGCACCCGAACGGGACAGCGATCTTCACGGATATGCCGGCAGCGCTCGGAGGGGAGGCCTCCGATCCGTCGCCAGGCTGGCTGATGCGCGCTGCCGCTGCCGCCTGCGTGGCATCGATGATCGGCATCCGCGCGGCACAGGATGGCGTCGCCCTGGACAGACTGGAGGTGACGGTCCGCAGCGTGTCGGATGATCGGGGCATGGTCGGCGCGGATGATTCCGTTTCACCCGGTCTGTTAGAGGCCACCATCGCGGTGCTCATATCGGCTTCGGGCGTGGGTGGCGAGGCGTTGCAGGAGCTAGTGCACTGGGCGCACGCTCACTCCCCGGTCACCGATTCGATCGGGAGGGCCGTCCCTACCACGTTGGACGTGAAGGTCGAGTAGGTCCGCACCCCGATGCCCGTCGAACCGCCGGTCGAATCGCCGCGCACCCTGACCGAGGCGTATGCCCTGCTCGCCTCGGACGCCTACCGCCCGGTGGCGGGTGGCACGGATCTGCTGGTGCAGATCACCGGCGAGCTCGGTGAGCCACCCGAGCGGGTCCTCGACATCTGGCACCTGGACGAGCTGCGCGGCATCCGCGTCGAGTCCAACGCGCTGGTGCTGGGGGCGCTGACGACGTACGCGGAGATCCGCCGCTCACCGCTGGTGGCGGAGTTCCTGCCGGCCTTCGCGGAAGCGGCCGCGACCATCGGCGCCGCGCAGATCCAGAACCGCGGAACGATCGGCGGCAACGCGGTCAATGCCTCCCCCGCCGGCGACATGCTGCCTCTGCTCCTGGCCTGCGATGCCCAGCTGGTGGTCGGCGCGGCGGGCGGCGAGCGCTGGGTTGCGGCCGGCGACTTCTGGCCGGCGTATCGGCGGACCGCCCTTGCACCGAACGAGCTGCTGCTGCGGATCAGCGTGCCGCTCGCCACCTCGCGCCAGGTTCGCTATCGCAAGGTTGGCACGCGCCGCGCCCAGGCCATCAGCAAGGTGGTGATGGCGCTCGCATGGCAGGCCGACGACGGCGTCGAAGCAGCGTGGCGCAACGTTCACCTTGCCCTGGGTTCCGTGGCGGCGGTGCCGATGCGCGCGCCGCAGACCGAATCGGTGCTCGAAGGTGCTGCGCCGACCGAGGCGACGGCAGACCGGGCTGCGTCGACGCTCGCCAGCGAGATCACGCCGATCGACGACGTGCGGTCCAGCGCCGACTACCGGCGCGCGGTCGCCGCGCGCGTCCTGCATCGGCTCATCCGTGAGCAGGGGGACTGGTGAGTGGCTGATCCCGGCGTGCGGGTTGTCGCGCTGGCGATCGACCACGCCGACGAGGTTCTGACTCCCGAGGCAGTGGTCTTCGTGTCGCAGCTGCATCGGTCCTTCAACCCGCGCCGCCTGGAGCTCCTCGCCGCCCGTGCCGAGCGTCAACGTCGCTTCGACGCAGGCGAGCTGCCGGACTTCCTGCCCCAGACCGCGGACATCCGGGCCGATCCCGCCTGGCACGTGGCACCCGCGCCAGACGACCTGAACGACCGCCGAGTCGAGATCACCGGCCCGGTCGAGCCGAAGATGATGATCAACGCCCTCAATTCGGGCGCGCGAGTCTTCATGGCCGATTTCGAGGATGCGCTCTCCCCCACCTGGGCCAACGTCGTGACCGGGCAATGGGCGGTGCGCGAGGCCGTTCGCCGACGCCTCACCTTCCAGACCGATGAAAAGGCATACGCCCTCAATCCCGAGATCGCCACGCTCGTGATCCGGCCGCGCGGCTGGCACCTCGACGAGGCGCACGTCGAGGTGGATGGCTCCCCGATCTCGGCCAGCCTGTTCGACTTCGGACTGGTCCTCGTCCACAACGCCCGTGAGCAGCTCGAGCGCGGTTCGGGCCCGTACTTCTACCTACCCAAGCTCGAATCGCATCTCGAGGCGCGGCTGTGGAACGACGTGTTCGTGGCGGCACAAGGGCTGCTGGGCATCCCGCAGGGCAGCATCCGCGCCACGGTCCTGATCGAGACGATCCTGGCCGCCTTCGAGATGGATGAGATCCTGTGGGAGCTTCGCGACCACGCATCGGGCCTGAACGCCGGCCGCTGGGATTACATCTTCAGCCTGATCAAGAAGTTCCGATCACGGCCCGAGGTGGTGCTCCCCGACCGTGTTCAGATGACGATGGCCGTCCCCTTCATGCGGGCCTACCAGCAGCTGCTGGTGCGGACCTGCCACCGTCGCGGGGCGCACGCCATCGGCGGCATGAGCGCCTTCGTCCCGAATCGACGCGAGCCGGAGGTGACGGCCAACGCCCTGGCACGCGTGCGGGAGGACAAGCAGCGGGAGGCGGGTGACGGATCGGACGGGACGTGGGTCGCGCACCCGGACCTGGTGCCTGTGGCGCGAGAGGTGTTCGACGCCGTGCTCGGCGATCGGCCGAACCAGAAGGATCGGTCCCCCGACGGGGTCGCCAATGCCCGCGATCTGCTCGACGTCCGGGTTGATGGCGGGCGTGTCACCGAGGCCGGCGTGCGGACCAATGTCAGCGTCGCGCTCCAGTACCTGGCCTCGTGGCTGGCCGGCAACGGGGCTGCCGCGATCAACAACCTGATGGAGGACGCCGCCACGGCCGAGATCAGTCGCAGCCAGCTGTGGCAGTGGCGGACCCATGCCGTGCCGCTGGACGACGGCAGGCCGATGACCGCCGAGCTGTACGAGGCCATCCGCGACGACGAGCTTGGCCGCCTGCGCTCGTCGGCTCCCACCTTCCGCTGGACCGATGCCGGTCAGCTCCTGGATGGGCTGGTGCTGTCGACGGAGTTCGCCGAGTTCCTGACCCTCGACGCGTACCCCTTCCTCGGAGCAGGCATTCTCGACGACGGCAAGGGGTAGGCTGCGCCGATGCGTCCCTGCAAGGTCGGCCTCGTGCTTCCGATGCTCGAGAACCCGCCAACCGGCGAGAAGATTCCGTGGACCACCATTCGTGGCCAGGCGCTGCTGGCCGAGGAGATCGGCTTCGATAGCGTGCTGGTCCCCGACGAGCTGCTCTGGCGCCGCACGGAATGGCCCGCCCCGCGTGGCTTCTGGGAATGCGTCTCGATGACCGCGGCGGTTGCCGCGGCAACATCTCGGGTCGAGGTCGGCACGTGGGTCCTCTCCGCCCTGCATCGGAACCCGGGGCTGACCGCCAAGATCGCCGAGACGATCGACGAGATCAGCGGTGGCCGATTCCTGCTCGGCCTGGGTTCGGGCCACGCCGGCAAGCAGGGTGAGGCGTTCGGCTACCCACTCGATCGCACCATCGGACGCTACGAGGAGGCGCTGCAGATCATCGTCCCTCTCCTGCGCGAGGGGCGCGTCGACTTCCACGGCGAGTTCCATAGCGCAGTCGACCTGCTCGTCCGACCCCGCGGCCCGCGCCCGGGACGGATCCCCATCATGCTGGGGGCGCACGGACCGCGGACCATGCGGCTGGCTGCCCGTCATGCCGACATATGGAGCGCATACGCCACGGAGAGCAGTCTGCCGACCGCCTTCGAGGCGATGCTGGAGGGGCTGGATGCGGCCTGCGCCGACGTCGGCCGCGATCCCGCCAGCCTGGGCCGGTCTATCGGTGTGTTCGTCGAGCCCACCGACGAGTCGGGCGCCGAGGATGCCGGCATGGGAGTCCCGATCCGCGGCTCGGCGACGGAGATCGCCGACACCTTCCGGGCCTTCGCCGGCATGGGCGTTACGCGGCTCGAGGTGCTCCTGTGGCCGGACATCGGCCCCGGCGTCGAGGCGATGGCCCCGGTGCTGGCCGCCCTGGACGCCTGATCACGACCCACCCGAGGCGCGCGGCTAAGCGACCGCCATGCTGATCAAGCGATCCATCCTGGATGACATCCGACGCGGGAAGGTGACGCTCCTGTTCCGAAAGCGGGACCGGCTCGCGGTTCGGGTGGGTAGCACCTACAAGACCGCCGTCGGGCTGGTCGTAATCGACGCGGTGGACGAGGTCCGACCCGGTAGGATCACGGCGCGGGAAGCACGGTCGGCCGGGTACGGTTCGGTTACCACGCTTCTCGCCGATGTCGAACGATGGCAGGGCGCGTCCGTCTTTCGCGTCCGGGTGCGGTACGCCGGAGCTGACCCGCGCATCGCGCTCAGAGACCGCGCCGAGCTTGGCACTGACGAACTCCGAGACGTGCTCGACCGCCTGACCAGGTTCGATGGCAGGGATGCGTCCGGTGGCTGGACCTTCGCGTACCTGACCCTTATCCGCGATCGGCCCGGCGTGTTGGCCGCGCACCTCGCTGCCTCGGTTGAGCAGCCCACCGTGACATTCAAGCGCTGCGTCCGTCAGCTGAAGGAGCTGGGCCTGACCGAGAGCCTGGAGGTCGGGTATCGCCTCTCACCGCGCGGCCGAGCAGTGCTGGACAGCCTCGTTGATTCCTGAGGTTGCCTCCCCGATGCTCGGGCGGATCACCGGTCCTCGCCGCCGATGCCGTCGACCAGGCGGCGATCCCCGAGCGGCTCCGCCAGCTGGATGACGAAACGGGTCGGCGCCGTCCCCTGGCAATCCTGTGCCCCGCCGGCCAGCGGCTCGAGGTAGAGCGAGACGATGACCTCATTCGGATCGTACTCGATCACCGGCGGTAGGAGCAGACCCTCGATCTCTCGTCCGCTGGCGCACGCCCGCTCAGTCACCAGGGCGGCGAAGCTGCGATCAGATGGAACCGGAAAAGGATCTCCCGGGTCGAGTTCCCAGGTTGCCGGCGAGCCGACGTGCGGCGCCCTGGACGCAGGGTCATTGACCAGGAGACTGCAGCCGGAGAGTGTCGCGACGACAGCTAAGCACGCGGTCGCGAGCGAGAGCGGGACCCGCCCGCTGCCATTGCTCACGACAGGTGACGCTCCAGGAAGCTGCCCGCCCCCCGCCTCCCCACGAATGCCCCGTCGCGGATCACGGCCTGTCCTCGCAGCAGGACGGTATCGACGGCGCCACGCACCGAGCGCCCCTCGTACGGCGTGAAGTCCCCGGTGTGGTGCAGATCCGCCTGGCGGATCGTGCGGCTCGTCCGCGGATCGACCAGCACCAGGTCCGCGTCGCGCCCGACCTCGACGGCTCCCTTGTTGGGCAGGCCGAAGAGCCGGGCCGGCGTGGTGGCCAGCAGATCGACCATCCGCTCCACGCTGATCCGCCCCTCGGACACTCCCTCGTCGTAGACCACGGAGAGGAGCGTCTCGATGCCTGGGGCGCCGTTGCTGATCTGCGGGAACGGGGGCGGCGGGCAGCGCTTCTCGACCGCCAGCCGATCGGGCACGTGATCGGTGGCCACGATGTCGAGGCCCCCCGCCCGCAAACCGAGCCACAGCGCCTGGCGGTCGGCCTCGGATCGGAGCGGTGGTGAGATCACGCTCCGGATGACCTCAGCCTCGTCCTGCGCCTCGTAGCGCGCATCGGTCAGGGTCAGGTAGTGCGGGCAGGTCTCGGCGTAGACCGGCCAGCCGCGCGCCTTGGCGGCGGCAACCTCGGCCAATGCATCGGCGCACGAGAGGTGGACCACATAGACCGATGCCTCCGCGGCCTGGGCAAGCGCGATCGCCCGATGGGTCGCCTCCGCCTCGGCATAGGGCGGACGGGTTAGAGCGTGGTGCCGGCATGAGACGTCGCCACGAGAGACCGCATCGGCCACCAGGGCATCGATGACGGTGGCGTTCTCGCAGTGGACCTGCAGCATCCCGCGGTGGCGGCCCATGGCTCGGAGCGCCGCGAAGAGGCGCTCATCGGTCAGGCGGAAGTCATAGACCATGAATGCCTTGGCGGTGGGCACACCTGAGGCGATCAGCTCGGGCAGCTCTGCCACCGGGTCCGCCTGCTGGCCGCTGATCACCGCCGACAGCGAGAAGTCGATGGCAGCCTCCCCTTCGGTGCGAGCCCGGAACTCGCGCATCCCGGCCAGCAGCGAACGCGATCCCTCGTCGCTGATGCCGGTGCCGGGGTTGTTGAAGGCCAGGAAGGTGGTGGTGCCACCGAACGCCGCAGCCACCGAGTCGGCGAAGAATCGGTCCGGTTCGGACTCGCTCGGGAGGCGGGTATGGGTGTGGACGTCGATGCAGCCGGGCAGGACCAGCAGCCCACTGGCGTCGAGTCGGTTGGACGTGCCGTCGACGTCTAGGCCGATCTCCGTGATCCGCCCGCCGCTGATCGCGACGTCGGCCTGGAACGAGCGTTCGGCGGTGACGACAGTTCCCCCCGCTACGACGAGATCAGGCATCCTCCGGGTCCGTGGGGCGTGGGCGACGGCGGCGCCTGCGGGGCGGAGCACCGCGCGGCGTGACCGGCCCGTCTGATTCCGGCCGCGTTGGCAGGTCGAGGCGGTAGGCCATGGTGGCCGGGTCAAGCGTGTAGCTGCCGATCGCATTCGGGTCGTAATGGCCGGTCGTCGATCCTCCATCACGCGGCGACCGTTTGCCAGCCGCCACGACGATGAGCGTCAGGACGATGATGGCCAGGGCAATAGCGACCACCCAAGGGCCTGTCATCGACGCCTCGGAGCGGGGTCGTCACCGCGGTCCACACCGGGTGGCTCGCCGCCGCCGCTTGGATGGTCGATGTATGGCGTTGGAACTTCCCAGTGCTGGCTGCTGGACCGCCCATAGAAGTTCGGGCGGTTCTCATCCAGGTAGGGCCCTCGTGCGCCGAGGCCGCGAGCACGGTCGAGCCTCCATGCGGCGAACAGGACCACCGCGAGGATCCCAGCCAGCGCGATGAAAAGTGGGACGATCTTCAGGACGGCCAGGATGATCAGTCCAACGACCGCGAGCAGGATGAGCAGAGCCATCGGATGTGCCTCGTCTAGCTTTCGCGGATCTCGATCTCCTGGGCCCCTTCCCACAGGACACGCCGCCCCATCTCGGGAAGTTGCTCGCCTCCATCGGCAACGGTCGCAAAGTGGTTGCCGGCCAGCTGACCGAGCTTCGAGGAGAACATGCAGGCGCCGTACGGGAAGAGGATCTCCCCCACCGACAGGTCGCCGGTGTAGAGGAGCAGCTCACCGGGCGCCGGGTGCGAGGTGTGGTTCTCGTAGCCGACCCCGGTCTGCACCTCGTCGAGCGGGATCCAGGTTCCCTCGCCGCTCCAGCGGCAGTGGATCAGCTGCGCGCGCATCGGAAGCAGTCGTCGCACGGCCTCGACCGTTCGAGGCGCCTCGGGCTCCCATCGGGCAGTAAAGTTGAGGTCGCCAACCCGGATCGTCAGGTTCGGCATGCGCGGAGGATAGCAGTGGCCGACGCCCGTCCCACGATCTCGACCCACGTCCTGGACCTGGAGCTCGGCGTTCCGGCTGCCGGCCTGCCGGTCGCGCTCTTCCGCCTCGAGGAGGACGGCCGGCCGGAGCTGGTCAGCGAGCAGGTGACCGATGCCGATGGGCGGATCCGTTCCCTGTTGCCGACCGAGCTCGAGACCGGCGAATACCAGCTCGTCTTCGACCTGGCCGCATACGCCGCCACGCTCGACCGCGACACCGATTTCTTCGAGAACATGGCGGTCGGCATCCGTGTCGACGACGCGGACCGCAGCTACCACGTGCCGTTGCTCCTCTCGCCCTTCGGCGTGTCCACCTACCGCGGCACCTGATGGAGCTGCCAAATACCGACGCCCTCAACGTGCTGCCTGATGACGCGTTCGTGGCAACCCTCGCTCCCCTCTTCGAGGGTGCTCCCCGCTTCCTGACACGGCTGGCCGCGGCACGGCCGTTCGATTCCGACGACGCCATGCTGGATGCCGCTCGCGAAGTGGCGGCCACGGCACCCGAGGACGAGCTGCGCGAGCTGCTCGACGCGCACCCGCGCATCGGGGCCGAGCCTGCGTCGATGTCGGAGCTGTCGCGCGACGAACAGCAGGAGGAGCCGATGGAAGGCGAGCCACCGCCCGAGCCGGGACTTGCCGAGGACCTCGCCAACCTGAACGAGATCTACGAGGCGCGATTCGGATTCCGGTACGTCGTCTTCGTGGCGGGGCGCCCGAAATCGGCGATCGAGCCGCTGATGGAGGTCGCACTGCGAAATGACCCCCAGGCCGAGCTGCGCCGCGGTGTGGGTGATGCGATCTATATCGCCGGCGATCGGCTGCGGCTCCTGCGCGAGGCCGCCGCGCCCGATGAGGCTGGCCAGTGAAGTACGAGATCCACTACGGCAAGGCCGATGTCAAGGTCTACCGCACCTACGGCAGTCCGCTGCGTGGCGTAACCACCATCCCGGAATCCCCGTTTGCGGGCCGCGACAACACGCTGATGGCCGCCGAGCTCGAGGTTGCGGTGCACGGCGCTGCATTCCTGGACGCCTACACCAAGGGCGACAACCGCCTTGTCGTGGCGACCGACACGATGAAGAACTTCATCCACAAGGCCAGCCTGGAATCGACAGCGGCGACGCTCGAGGGCTGGCTTCATCACGTTGGCAGCGCCTTTCTGGCCACCTATCCGCACATGGAGCGGCTGACCATGATCGGTCGCGAGCTGCCGTTCCCTGGGGCCGTGGTGCCCGGCGCGGATGGCGACGGCTGGGAGTCCTCGGAGGTGCTCTTCGCGCGCGATCGCAACGACCGGTCGACAGCGTCGCTCGACCTGGAGCGGAACGATGCCGGCGGCACGACGATCACCGGCCATGCCTGCGGCCGCACCGACCTCCAGCTCATCAAGATCACCGGCAGCGCCTTCGCCGACTTCGCTCGCGACGAGCACACGACGCTTCCCGAGCGACCGGATCGACCGCTCTACATCTGGTGCGACATCGGCTGGCGCTACGCCGATCCCTCGGATGCCCTCGGCACCGATTCGGCTCGCTACGTGGACGGCGACCAGGTCGCCGACCTGGCCGCAGCGGTCTTCCACGCGTTCGTGAGTCTCTCGATCCAGCACCTCGTCAACGAGATCGGGCTCCGGATGCTGGAGCGCTGGCCCCAGCTGACCGAGGTCAGCTTCGAGGCGACCAATCGGCTCTGGGACCCGGCGGTCGGGAGCGAGAGCAACAAACGCGTGCGGACCTACGCGGACCCGCGCCCGCCGTTCGGGCGGATCGGCCTTGTCCTGCGACGCGACGAGACCGCGTGAGGATGCCCTAGCCGCGCACCAGTGCCGGGTAGTCGATCGCCGGGCAACGGTCCATGACCACCAGCAGCCCCGCGGCGTCGGCCCGTTCGGCGGCCGCCTCGTCCCAGACGCCCAGCTGGAGCCAGACCGCTACCGCGCCGATCTCGATCGCCTCGTCGACGTGCGCCCCGGCTCGGTGGGAGGCGCGGAAGATGTCGACCACCTGGATCGGGCTGTCGGCAGGACGCTGTGCCGCGGCGGACCGCAGATCGGGCACGGTCGCCAGGCCGTGGATGATCGTGTCGCGCGGGTAGATCGGGATCACGTGGTACCCGAAGCGGATCAGCGATCGCGTGACGCCGTGGCTCGCGCGCGTCGGATCGGGTGAGGCGCCAACGACCGCCCAGACGTTGAACTCGGTCAGGATCCGCCGCGCAACGTCCGGGTCGCTCCAGCGTGCCGCCTCGACGGTCATCGCGCCCGCGCCAGCTCCTGGAGGGCAGCCTTGATCCGCAGGTCGAGCCCGTCCTGGCTGGCGGCCACCGAGCCAGCCGCGCGACGTGCCTCCGAGGCGGTGTACCCGAGCGACTCGAGCGCCGCCACAACGTCCGAATCGGTGGAGGCAGGCGTGCCGCCCGCGACGCCCGCGGCGTGGATCTTCTCCTTCAGCTCCAAGCCGATGCGCTGGGCGGTCTTCCGCCCGACGCCGCTCACCGAGGTCAGCAGATCCAGGTCGTCGGTCACGATCGCCAGCTGCAGCTTGGTGACCGGATAGGCGCTGGTGATCGCCAGGGCCAGGCGCGGCCCTACCCCGCTGACGGTCATCAGCAATTCGAAGAAGGCGAGCTCCTCCGGCGACCCGAAGCCGAAGAGCGCCTGCAGGTCCTCGCGAACCAGGTGATGGACGAACAGATGCGCCTCGCGCCCCGGTTGGAGGCGCGCGAGGAGCGCCGGCGCGACCATGACCCGATAGCCGACGCCACCGAGCTCGACCACCACGAAGTCGCCTCGGACGTGCGAAACGGGACCGCGCAGGGTTCCGATCATCGGGCCGCGGCCAGCCGATCGGCCGAGACAGCCCGGTAGGCGCAGCCGATCGCCACGGCCAGGGCGTCGGTCGCGTCATCGGCAACCCCTGCGAGTGAGGTGTCGAGCAGCCGAGCGACCATGGCCGCCACCTGCGCCTTGTCGGCGGCGCCGTTGCCACAGACGGCCTGCTTCACCTCGTTGGGCGTCGGCTCGTCGACGGTGAGACCGGCCTCGGCGGCGACCAGCAGGGCCACGCCGCGCGCCTGCCCGACCGCCATCGCGGTCTGCACGTTGCGCTGGAAGAAGAGCCGCTCCACG
>JBBDNI010000035.1:0-16603 GCA_040877645.1 Chloroflexota bacterium | reverse complement strand
TGGCAAAGACCAGCGCCGAATCGGCGGTGTCGGCCAGGCTGATCCAGATCTTGCTGCCGTTGAGGATGTAGCGGTCGCCGTCGCGTCGCGCGGTGGTCGACAGGTTGGCGGCGTCGCTCCCCACGCCCGGCTCGGTCAGGCCGAAGGTCGCCAGCTGCTCGCCACGGGCCTGCGGGACGAGGTACCGCTCCTTCTGCTCCTCGGTCGCCCACTGGAGGAGGGTCAGCGAGTTGAGGCCGGTGTGCACCGAGAGGATGACGCGGAACGCGGTGTCGGCTCGCTCCATCTCCTCGCACAGCAGCGCGAAGGCGATGTAGTCCATGCCGGCGCCGCCATACCGCTCCGGAATCGGCAGTCCCAGCAGGCCGGCGGCGCCCATCTTCTCGTACAGCGAGCGGTCATAGGTGGCGGTCGAGTCGAGCTCGTGGATCCGCGGCAGGATCTCGCGCTCGGCGAAGGCGCGCGCGGTGCGCTGCACGTCGCGCTGCGCATCGGTCAGGGAGAAGTCGATCATCGGTGCTCCCGTGAGAGAGGCCTGGACGGCGGACCGATCGCCTCGGCCCGCGTCGGATTCTAGCCGCCCGACCCACGCGCGTCGGCGCTCCCGGGGTCAATCCTGAGCGCAAAGGTAGGAGTTCGTTTGACGGTCACCAGGAGGTCGGCTAGCCTCTGCCGCGACATCGATCCCGCGGCTTCCAGTTCGGCGCTGATCCAACATTGGAGGACCCCTTGGACTTCGGATTTCTGACTACTGGCCTGCTCACCGGGCTCCGCGAGGGGGTGGAAGCCGCGCTCATCGTGAGCATCATCCTGGCCTACCTGGCCAAAACCGGAAATCAACGGTACTTCGACCGAATCTGGGTCGGCAGCGGTGCCGCCATCGGATTGAGTATCGCGGCGGGGATCTTGCTGTTCGTGACGATCCAGGGCCTCGAGGGACCGGCCGGACAGATCTTCGAGGGCATCGCGACGCTGCTGGCCGCGTCAGTCGTGACCTGGATGCTGTTCTGGATGCGACGCACGGCCGCCAACATCAAGGGTGAGCTGCAGGCCGGCGTCGACAGGGCGCTGACGGAGGGCGGCATCTGGGGCCTCGCAATCCTGGCGTTTACGGCGGTCATTCGTGAGGGGCTTGAGACATCCCTCTTCCTGCTCGGCCAGGTGACGGCAGCGGGCGACGCGGACGCGGGCGCGATGAGCACGTTGATCGGCGCCTTCATCGGGATCGGCATCGCAGTGGTGCTGGGCTATGGCTTCTACCGTGGCGCGCGCGTCCTCAACCTGCAGACATTCTTCCGCTGGACCGGGATCGGTCTCATCTTCATTGCCGCCGGGCTGGTCGGCTACGCGGTCCACGAATTCGTGGAGGCGGGCGTGATCACGGTTGGCACGGCGCACGTCTTCGATATCAGCGCCGTTCTGCCGCACAGCGGCGACATTGCGGAGCGGGGGCCGATCCTCATCGTCGGCCAGCTGCTGCGGGCTCTGTTCGGATACAGCAGCACGCCCGAGGGAGCGACGTTGGTGACCTGGCTGGCGTACCTGATCGTGGTCCTCACGCTCTACCTGCGACCGATGAAGCCCGCGCGCCCGGCGCCGATCGTCACCAGCCAGCCGGCACCCGGCGCCTAGCCGGCGCGTCGCTTCACTCGCGCGTCGCCTACTCGACGCCGATGAAGCCGAGGACCTCGCGCCAGGCGTCCTCCGACGCGGAGGCGTGCTCGGCGGCGGTACGGTCGAAGAAGGAATGTGGCGCGTCCGGATAGACCACCGTGCGCCGCTCGATCCCGGCCGCATCAAGCGCGCGGTCGTAGGCGGCTACCTCATCGGGTGGAATGCCCGGGTCGTCGCCGCCATACAGCGCGAGCACGGGGCACTCGAACTGCGGTGCCACGTCGACCGGGGCGGGGATGCCAGCGCGGTGCTCGCCCACCGGTGAGCCGTAGAAGGTGATCACGCCGGCAAGACCGTGGCCGGCCGCCGCCTGCAGTGAGCTGATCCGACCGCCGAAGCAGAAGCCGACGGTGTAGACGCGCTCAGCGGCGCCTCCGGACGCTGAGCGCAGGTGTGCCACGGCGGCCCCAGTGTCCGCGTTGAGGGTGGCATGCCGGGTCAGCGCGACGTGCGGACCGAAGTCGAAGTTCGGGCCGCGCGGCCAGGGCTCCGCGGTGCGCGCGAAGTAGTCGATCGCGACCGCGTGTACACCCGCTTCCGCGAAGCGCAGGGCGAGCTCCTCGAAGAACGGATGGAGGCTTCGCACGTCGGGCAGCACCACGATCCCCGGACCGCCGGAGCGGGCCGCACGAGCGCCGTAGGCTCCGACCAGGGTGCCGTCGGCGGAGGTGAGGGTCAGCGCCCCCGCGTCAGCTGCTCCGCCACGGATCGGCGGCAGCGGAGGACGGGCGTGGTCGTCGTAGCACATGCCTCAGCCGATGCGGCCGACCGCCACCCAGGTCCCTGCCACGAGCGCCGCGGCCACGAGCAGATAGGTGGCGGCGCGCATCGCGATCGGGGTTCGCGCCTCGAGCGTGCCTCCGCTCGGCGTCCGCCAGAAGCTGCCCATCGTCGCGGCCTGCGACGGCACCAGCAGCCAGCCGATCACGACGCCAACCAGCAGCCCGCCCAGGTGGCCGGTCCAGCTGATGCGCGGCGATAGGAAGGTGATGAACAGGTTCAAGGCGAGGAGCGTGCCGGCCTGCGACACGACGGCGCGCGCCTGGGGTCCCAGCATCAGGTGGCGCCGGCGCGAGACGACGAATGCCATCCCCAGCAGGCCGAACACCGCGCCGGACGCCCCGGCCGCGGCTGACTGTGGGGCGGCCAGGATGGTCAGTACGCTGCCACCGGCGGCGCACAGCACGTATGCCACCGCGTACTCGATGTGGCCGTACATCTGCTCGATGATCGGGCCGAAGAGCCACAGCGCATACATGTTGAAGGCGAGATGCAGCAGACCGAGGTGCAGGAAGGCGCTGGTGAAGATGCGCCACCACTCGCCGGCAGCGACCGCAGGTCCGTACACCAGGCCGGCCTCCAGCAGTGGTCCACCGGAGCTGAAGAGCCCCGTGAAACCACCCAGCGCGGCGTCGACCAGGAAGACGCTGACGTTGGTCGCGATCACCGCCCAGGTGACGAGGGCGGCGTAGGTCGCGTACGCCCCGCGGGCGCGATTGAACTGGCGTCGCGCCTCGAAGTCGTGGCCCGTCTCCTTGAGCAGCCATGCGATTCGGTTGGCGATGGCGCCTCGCTCGGCGGGCGGCGCACTCCGATCGGCCTCTCCGTACGCCACGATCGCCGCCTCAAGGTCGCCGTCGCGGACCTGCTGCTCAGCGACCGAGCGCCAGCCCAGCCACGCGTTGGAGCCGCCCCGCTCGGCGGCCTGATGCCAGGCGGCGAGGGCACCAGGCTCGTCGTCGAGCCGATAGCGCGCGGTCCCGATCGCCAGCCAGGCGGCGCCACCGAGCTCGGGATCGGGGTGGCCGGTGAGTGGGGCCAGGATATCGACCGCGGCGTCAAGATCGCCGCCATCGAGGAGTCGCTGCCCCTCGGCGAGGCGAAGGCGCGGTTCATCGGTCATGAGCCGGGGCATTATCGCAGGGAGGAGACGAAACGACCGCCGAGAGATTGGCACCTCGGCGGTCGTGTCGCGCCCCCTGGCGGGGAACGGGGCCGTCCTGGCGGTTAGGCCGGGACCGGCATCAATGGGAGCTGGCTACTTGGCGCGGCGGAGGAAGTCCAGCACGTCGTCATAGCGGAAGCGTCGGTCGCCGCGGCTGGTCACCCGGAAGAACGGGAGCTCGCCGCGGTCGCCCAGGCGCTTGACCGTGTTGACGTGCAGGTGCAGCAACTCGGCGACTTCCGATGCCGTCAGCAGCTTCCCGATCTCGTTTGTCATCATCGGTGCGGTTTCCTTCACCCGAATGAGTGCTGTTGGAGCACACGCGGACCGATTGGGTGCGGAGCGCGCGGCTTCTGGCCGGATAGTAAGGTTGGGGTGGGCTGAGGGGGCCCGGTACTTTCGATCCGCCAGGTGGGGTACTTCCGCAGATGCCCGTCTACGAACGACACGTCTTTGTCTGCACGCGGGGCGAGTGGTGCCCGTCCGTGGATGGCGACGGGCTCGGCGTGCACGCCACCATGAAGGCGGCTGTGCGGGCGGCTGATCTGGCCGGTCGGGTGCGGGTCAATCACTCCGGCTGCTTCAGCCAATGCGGCAATGGACCGATGGCCGTCGTCTACCCCGATGGCGTCTGGTACGCGGCCCTCACGCCGGCCGACGCCGCCGAGATCGTGCAGCGCCACCTGGTCGAGGGAGAGCCGGTTGAGCGCCTTCGCTACGACCCAGCCGACGGCGGATCGCACCAGCTCGAGCGGGAGGCGGATGGCCGCCCGATCGGTCGGGCCGCCCCGTGGCCCGCGGGGTCCGACCGCTAGCGGTACCCCTCCAGGCAGGTGCAGCCTGCCGGCCCGACGATCGCGGCGTGCGGGATCCCCGGCGGCATCACGAACCCATCCCCCGGCGACAGCTCGACCGGGGTGGCATCCGGCCCGACCAGGAATGTGATCGAACCCGCCGAGCAGACGAGCAGCTTGGTGTAGTCGTGCGTGTGGACGCCGTAGCGGTCGTGCGGACCGTTCGACCAGGCATGCGGCTCAACCCCTTCGTCGCGGAGGCGCTGCGCGGCCGACGCCGCCGAGGGCGGTTCCCGACGATTCCACGGAAGCGCCAGCAGGGGCGGAGGGGGCGCGTCCACGACCGGCTCAGCGCGTGACCGAGGCGGTCTCGCCGGCGATCCGCTGCGCGAGGTAAACGGGGATGATCGACAGCAGGATCAGAACGAGCGCGACGACATTCACCACTGGCAGCTCATTCGGACGCTGGATGCTCCGAAAGATGAAGAGCGGAATCGTCTGGGTGCCTGGCCCCGCGGTGAAGTTGGTGACGATGATCTCGTCGAACGAGAGCGCGAAGGCCAGCAGGCCTCCTGCCAGCAAGGCGGTTCGAATGGCCGGCAGCGTGACCCGCCCGAAGGTCTGCCACGTGTCGGCGCCAAGGTCGGCAGACGCCTCCTCCGCGGAGCGTGGCGTGCGACGCAGCCGGGCCAGGATGTTGTTGTAGGCGACGACCACGCAGAAGGTCGCATGGCCCACCACCACCGTCGCCAGGCCGAATCGGACGTCGATGGTCTGGAAGGTCGCCGACAGAGCGATGCCGGTGACAACGCCCGGCAGCGCGATCGGCAGGACCAGGAGGAACGAGACGGTCTCGCGGCCGAAGAATGCAAAGCGCTGGACGCCGAGTGCCGCCAGGGTGCCGAGGACCAGGGCGATGGCGGTCGCCCCGGCGGCGGCCACCACGGACGAGGCGAACGCGCCCAGGACCCTGGTATTGGATGCCGCCTCGACGAACCATTGGAAGGTGAAGCCGGACGGTGGCCAGGTCTGCGCGATGGTCGGGTTGAACGCGTAGATCGCCACCACCGCCAGCGGCACGTAGATGAACGTCAGGACGAGTCCGGTCGCCACCCGGAGCGCGACACGCGTCAGGCGCGATTCAGTCATCGGCGGATCCCATCACAGCGACTCGAAGGCGCCGAGCCGGCGCGCGATCAGCAGGAAGACGACCATCACCGCCACTGGCACCAGCGAGTAGGCGGCGGCAAGCGGGAGGCTGCCGAGGCTCGAGTTGCTGTAGATGACATTCCCGATGAACTGGGTGTTCGAGATCAGGTCCGGCACGATGTAGTCGCCGAGGGTCAGCGAGAAGGTGAAGATCGACCCCGCCGCGATCCCGGGTAGCACGAGGGGCAACACGACGCGTCGAAAGGTCGGGCCGGTCCGTCCGCCGAGGTCCGATGAGGCCTCGAGCAGTGAGTTCGGGATCCGCTCGATGGCTGCGAAGATCGGCAGGATCATGTACGGCAGCCACAGGTAGGTCAGCACCAGCCAGGCGCTCACCAGGGAGTCCAGGCCCGGGCCGTCGACGCCAAACGGCGCCAGGAGCCAGTCCGCGAGCCCGTTGCCGGCCAGGATCGTGCGCCAGGTGTAGATCTTGACCAGGTAGGACGCCCAGAGCGGCATGAGCACGGCGACCACCAGGAACCGGCGCGTCGTCGGCGACGCGATGCGGGCCATGTAGTAGGCGATCGGAAACCCGAACGCGATGCAGGTCAGGGTCACCAGGATCGCCATGCCGATGGTCCGGAAGGCGATGGTTCGATACACGTCGACGGTGAACAGGGTGACGAAGGCGTCGAGCGAGAAGGTCGGGATGATCCGGCCGCTGAACGGATCGGACTCCCAGAAGGCGTTCAGAAACAGGATCACCAGCGAGCCGAGGTAGACCAGGAAGAAGAAGGACAGGGGCAGGGCGAGCAGGAGCGCCAGCTGAAGCCGAGGTCTGGAATGCAACCAGGCAGCCAGGCGCCGGCCACGCGAGGGAACGCCAGGGGAGTTGGTCGTCATCGGCCTCGGCCGTTCAAGCGGGCGTACAAGGTAACTCCCCGGGGAGCGGACTCCCCGGGGAGCAACGGGTCATTCAGTCCTGTGACCGCACCGATCAGGCGCCGGTGATCTCGGTCCAGGCGTTGGTCCAATCCTCGATGTTCTTGCAGGTCGTGGCACTGTCGTCGTCCCCGCAGTCCTCCCGCGGAGTGGTCCAGAACCAGATCTTCGAGAAGTAGTCCTCGTCAGTGGCGTGGAACGTGTCGCAGTGCCCCGCGTACGCCCCTTCGAGGATCGTCTCAGCGGCGGCACACGCCGCCTCGCTGGTCGGTGCCTCGCCAAAGTAGATGGTGGCCATCGCGCTCGTCTCGGGAGCGGCCATCCAGTTCATCCATCGGTACATGCAGCCCGGATGCTCGGCCTCAGACGAGATCATCCAGGTGTCCGACCATCCGGTCGAACCCTCGGCGGGCAGGGTCACGGCGACCGGCGAATCGGTCAGGTTGTTGGCCTGGTACTGCCAGGTCGTCCCGACCACGGCATCGCCGGTTTGGAAGGAGGTGATCTGCTCGGCGGCCGTGCCCCAGTAGGTCGCGTGCTCGCTCTGAGCGGTGAGCAGATCGACCGCCGCGTTGAACTGCTCCTCGGTGAGCTGGTACGGATCGGTGATCCCAAGGTCGGGCTGCTTCTGCATCAGGTGCAGGGCAGCGTCGGCGATGTAGATCAGGTAGTTGTAGATGCTGATCTGGCCGGAGTGGTCAGCGGCGCCCTCCCAGACCGGATCCCAGCTGGTCGGCGCTTCCGGGAACTCATCCGTGTTGTACAGCAGCAGGTTGGCGCCGCGCCCGTGCGGGACCCCGTACGGCACGCCGTCAACCGAGTTGTGCGCCTTGTTCTTCAGCGTGTCGAAGATGCCCTCATAGTTCGGGATCAGCGCGACGTTGACCGGTGAGACGGTCCCCGCCTCGATCATCCGGTTCGTGGCGTCCCCGGAAGCAGACACGCCGTCGTACTGCCCGGTCGCCATCAGCGACACCATGTTGGCGGAGTCGACACCGTCGGTCGCGTTGACCTGGCAGCCGGTGTCCTCCTCGAATGGCGTGACCCAGTCAAATTCCGGGAAGTTCGCGCCGTCCTCGGCGTAACCGACCCAGATCACCAGGTTGAGCTCGTCCTCAGCATCGGGTAATTCGGTCAGGGCGCCCGATGGCACGTTGCTGCCGCACGCGGCCAGGACGAGGCCGGCAATGACCATGAATGCCGGGATGCGCAGTGGTCTCATTGGCTGTCGACTCCCTCTCTCTTCCCCTCCGGGGCCTGGCCGGCGGCCAGGCTCAACACGTGCTGCCGCTTCCAGAGCAACCTGACCGGTCGTCCCTGGGCGGCGAGTGCCTCCATCGATGAGGTCTCCAGGTTCTGCTGGGTGACGACCAGCTCGCCACCCACATCCAGCGCCACGATATATCGAGTATCGGATCCCAGGTAGACCACTTCTCGCACCCTGCCGAGGGCCGATGCCTCGTCTGATTCGGCGACCTGATCGGGTTCGGCGATCCTGATCTTCTCCGGCCGCACGGTGAAGGTCCCATCCTGACCGATGACGGCTCGCGCCGTCTCCCCCTTCAGCAGGTTCGAGGTCCCGACAAAGCCGGCCACGAAGGTCGTGGCAGGGTGCTCATAGACGTCGGCAGGTGTTCCGACCTGCTCGATCGAGCCCCGATTGAAGACGGCCAGGCGGTTGCTCATGGTGAGCGCCTCCTCCTGGTCGTGGGTGACGTAGATGAAGGTGATCCCGACCTGTTGCTGGATCTCCTTGAGCTCGATCTGCATCTCCTCGCGCAGCTTGAGATCGAGCGCCCCGAGCGGTTCGTCGAGAAGGAGGACTCGCGGTCGATTGACGAGCGCTCGCGCAAGCGCCACCCGCTGCCGCTGCCCGCCCGACAGCTGCGCGGGACGTCGCCTCTCATATCCCTCCAGCCTCACCATGCGCATCGCATCCGCGGTGCGGGATTCCCGTTCCTGGGCCGGTGTCCGGCGCACGGCGAGCCCATAGGCGACGTTCTCGCCGACCGTCATATGCGGGAAGAGCGCGTAGTCCTGGAAGACCGTGTTCACGTCGCGGTCGAAGGGCGGAACGCCTGTCACGTCCTTGCCGTGCAGGAGGATGCGCCCCTCGGTTGGTGTCTCGAAGCCCGCAATCATGCGCAGCGTCGTGGTCTTCCCCGATCCCGACGGGCCGAGCATGGAAAAGAACTCTCCGTCGACGATCTCGAGGTCGATGCCCGACACCGCCTCGACATCGCCGTAGCGCTTCACAAGGCGCTCCAGCCGGACGGCGGGCGCGGTGGCAGTCGACGGCGAGTCGGCGTCGTCGGCAGCCGGAGTGCTCGGGTATGCGGTCATCGGTGCGAGGGACACGAGCTCCCTTCGAAGCGCCGTAGGATTGGCGCACTCTGCGGTTCCGGTACCCCGGTGTCAAGCCACTGCCGTCAGCGGCTTGCTACAGTCCCCGCGACCCGATGGGCGGGCGCACCTGATGCCGCCGGAGGTGGATGATCGAACCAGGAATCCTGCTCGGCCTCGGATCTGCCGCCGCATGGGGCAGTGGCGACTTTGCCGGTGGCCTCGCGGCGCGCCGGGCGGGAGGAATGACCGTCGCCGCCGGATCCCAGGTGGCAGGCCTTGCCCTGCTGCTCATCGCGCTGGTCGTCCTGCAGCCCGCCGCGCCATCCATCTCCACCCTGCTGCTCGGCGCGCTGGGCGGCGTCGCTGGCGGCATAGGCCTGGCCGCACTCTACGCCGGCCTCGCGGTGGGAGCGATGGGCATCGTGGCCGCGGTCTCCGGCGTGGGCGGCGTCATCGTCCCGCTCGCCGTCGCTTCGCTGCTGTGGCATGACTCCATCGAGCCGATCCAGCTGGCAGGGATCGGCTGCGCCCTCGCTGCCGTGGCCGCCGCCAGCGGTGTCACCGCGCACGGTGCGAACCGGCGGGCGATCATGCTCGCCCTGGTCGCGGCGCTCGGCTTCGGCCTCTGGTTCGTCTTTCTCGACCGCGCGGCCGAGCAGGACAAGCTCTGGGCGCTTGTCGCCAGCCGTGGTTCGGCGTCGCTCCTCATCGGCGCCATGGCGCTGCCATGGATGCGCCGCTCCAGCCTCCGGGCAGTTGCACCGTTGGTTGGCATCGCCGGGCTGATGGACGTCGCCGCCAACGGGATGGTGGTGCTCGCCTTCGCCACCATCCCGGTCGGGATTGCGGCGGCGCTGTCAGGCACCTACCCGCTGGCGACGATGTTGCTGGCCAGGGTGCTGCTTGGTGAGGCACTTCCCCGGCTTGGGCTGGTGGCCGTGGTCCTGGCGGTCGCCGGCATCATCCTGATTTCGCTGGGCACCTGACGCCGGACTCGCCGCCCGGTGCATCGGCATCTTCGGTTCAGCGGGGCTAGATCGGCCAGCCACCCCCGGTATGGGCTGCCGAGATTCGAGCATGGGCGGCCATCTCAAACGCTCCCTGTCAGGCCCGCCGTGCCGCACCGGTGCAGCCCGGGTCGGGACGTTGGACAGGGAACCTCGTACGCCCTTACTAGCCGCTTATCAGCAGCTTATTCGGCGGGTATCATGGCCACCCCACTGCCGCCGACTCAGATCGAGAGCCCCAGCCGCATGACCTTCGACCGCGTCGCCATCGTCGAGGCCTCGCTCGACGCGTACATCGCAGAGACGGCGGCACCTGTTCCGCCGCTCGCCGGCGATCGGTCCCTCCATGACGGCGGCACGCTCACGGCTCGACGCGCCGTCGAGCTGTTCGAGGATCAGCTGCTGTCACGGCAGATCGACGTCGCCGCACGCGAGCTGAAGAAGACGAACCGCAGCTTCTACACGATCAGCAGCGCCGGCCACGAGAACAACGTCGTCCTCGGTGCCCAGCTGAGGATCACCGACCCGGCCTTCCTCCACTATCGGTCCGGTGCCTTTATGATGGCCCGCGGGCGCCAGCTGCCCGGCAGCACTCCCGCATTCGACGCGCTGCTGGGGATCGTTGCCAGCAGCGATGACCCGATCGCCGAGGGCCGCCACAAGGTGTGGGGCAGCCGCCCGCTGTGGGTGCCGCCGCAGACCTCGACCATCGCCAGCCACCTTCCGAAGGCGATGGGGCTCGCTTTCAGCCTTGCCCGGGCGCGCCGTCTTGGGGTCGCAACCGACCTGCCGGATGACGCCGTCGTGGTCTGCTCGTTCGGGGACGCGAGCGCCAACCACGCCACCGCGCTGGCCGCCATCAACACCGCGCGCTATGCGGTTCGCATTGGCCTGCCGATGCCGATCCTGTTCGTCTGCGAGGACAACGGCACGGGGATCAGCGTGCCGACCCCGGACGGCTGGATCGCCTCGACCTTCGGCAACCAGGAGCACCTCCGCTACGACTTCGCGGACGGCGAGCTCGACGAGGTGTGGGAGACCGCTGCCGAGGCGATCAGGTACGTGCGCGGGGCTCGTCGGCCCGCGTTCCTGCACCTGCGCACCATCCGCCTGTGGGGCCATGCCGGGAGCGACGCCGAGCAGTCGTATCGATCACCAGCCGAGATTGCCGAGAACGAGTCCCATGACCCGCTGCTCCGCAACGCAAGGCGACTGGTCGAGACGGGGGCCGCGACCACGGATGACCTGCGTGCCCTCCTGGCGGACACTCGCGCCCGGGTTGCCGCCGCGGCCGAAGAGGCGACCCGGCGCCCACGCCTCGAGACGACCGAGGAGGTGGTTGCACCCACGGCGCCCTACCACGCCGGGCGCGTGGCAACCCGCGCCGCCACTCCCCTGCTCGAAGCGAAAGCCCGCCTCGAGCTGCATGACGGCGCTCTCCCCGAGGAGGCGGTGCAACCCAACGCGCGGACCCTGGCCGGCTGCCTCAACGCCGCGCTGACGGACGAGCTCGGTCGACGCCCCGAGCTGCTCCTCTTCGGCCAGGACATCGGGCGCAAGGGCGGCGTGTACAACGTCACGAACGGGCTCCAGCGTAAATTCGGCACCGGCCGCGTCTTCGACACGCTCCTCGACGAGACCTCGATCCTGGGGATCGCGCAGGGCGCGGCGCACATCGGGCTCCTGCCCGTGCCGGAGATCCAGTACCTCGCCTACCTGCACAACGCGCTCGATCAGATTCGGGGTGAGGCCGCGTCGCTGCAGTTCTTCAGCTCGGGCCAATTCCGGAACCCGATGGTGGTGCGCGTCCCCGGCCTCGCCTACCAGCGGGGCTTCGGCGGGCACTTCCACAACGACAACAGCATCGGCGCCCTGCGCGACATCCCCGGCCTGGTGCTGGCGGTCCCATCCCGCGGCGACGACGCCGCCCGCATGCTCCGCGGCGCGATCGCGATGGCCGCCGAAGATGGCCGGGTGGTCGTCTTCCTGGAGCCGATCGCGCTCTACCACGAGAAGGACCTGGAGGCCGATGGAGACGGCGGCTGGCTGACCGATTATCCCGCGCCGCCGGCCACCCTCCTCCCCGATGAAGTGGGGATCTACGGCCCACACGACACGGGCACAGCCGACCTCCTGATCGTGAGCTATGCGAACGGGCTGCGCCTGTCGCTCCAGGCCGCGAGGCGGCTCCGCGAGCAGCACGAGATCGCTGCGCGCGTCCTCGACCTGCGCTGGTTGAATCCGCTCCCCCACCGGGCAATCCGCGAGCAGGCCGCCGCGATCGGCGCCGTGCTGGTCGTCGACGAGTGCCGCCGGACCGGTGGCGGAGTGGCCGACGCGGTCATCGCTGACCTGGCCGAGGCGGGGATCGGCCGGCGGCTGTGGTCGGTGCGGGCGGTCGACAGCTTCGTGCCGCTCGGCACGGCCACCAGCGCGGTCCTGGTCGGGACCGATCAGATCGTCGCCGCGGCGCTCACCACGGTGAGCGGCCGCCTGTACGCATGACCCTTCGCGCCGTGCTCGCCTGTCCCGGCCGCGGCTCGTACGCCGCCGCTTCGCTCGGCTCGCTGCCGCCCGAGCATCCATGGGTCGTGCGCGCCGAGCAGCTGCGCGCCGGCTACGGGCTTGAGCCGCTCCTCGACCTGGATCGCGCCGACCGCTTCGATCCGGCACGCCACCTCCAGCCGATCCACGCCTCGCCACTGATCTTCCTGGTCTCGATGCTGGACGCCGAGACGGCCGTCGCCGACTACCAGATCACCTCGGTGATCGGCAACTCGCTGGGCTGGTACACGGCCCTGGCAGTGGCCGGTGCGCTGCCGTTCGACGACGCGTTCCGGCTGGTGCAGGAGATGGCCATCCTGCAGCAGGAGCCGCTGCCCGACGGTGGGCCGGGCGGCCAGGTCATCTACCCGTTGGCCGATGCCTCCTGGCGCCCCGACCCGGCGCTGCGCGCGGCGGTCGAGGAGGTCCTGGCCGATCCGGGCTCCAACGGCGACGGCCACGTCCACGAGAGCATCGACCTGGGCGCCTACGCGGTGCTCGCCGGCGACGAGGCCGGGGTGGCCCGCCTGCTGGGCGACCTGGCGCCGGTGCGAGTCGGCGAGCGCCTCTTCCCGCTTCGGCTCTCGCAGCACGGGCCCTATCACACCCCGCTGGTGGCGCACGTGGCGGCGGCCGCGACCGACCAGTTGAGCGACCTCGACTGGCGTGCCCCGGGCGCGACGCTGATCGATGGACGCGGCGCGCGCTGGTCACCCTGGTCGACCGACCCGGCGGCGCTGCGCGACTACACCCTCTCCGAGCAGGTGACGACGCCATTCCGCTTCGCGGTCAGCGTCCGCGTCGCGCTCCGCGACGAGGCGCCCGACCTGCTCGTCCTGCCGGGCCCCGGCAACTCGCTCGGTGGCATCTGCGGCCAGATCGTGGTGGCCGAGGGCTATCGGGGCATTCGATCGCGTGAGGACTTCGAGGCGGCGCAGCGCTCCGACCGGCCGGTCGTGCTGAGCATGCACCGCTGACCGTGGCGGAGCCCGACGCCGAAGGGTTCATCGCTCTCGCGGCGCCGATCGACCTGGCGCTCACCCTGGCACCGATTGCGCACGGCCGTGGCGACACCACCGTCCGCTTCGGGCCTGACGGCTTCTGGCGCGCAACACGGACGCCGAGTGGGCCGGCCACCATCCGGGTGAGCTCCTCGGCCGACGGAGTGACGGTGGCGGCCTGGGGTCCTGGCGCCGCAGCCGCGGTGGCGGAGGCCGCGGACCTGGTGGGGGCGCACGACGACCCGGGGCGGCTCGTGCCACACCATCGGCTCGTGGCCGACCTCGCTCGCCGCATGCCGGGGCTGCGCCTGCCGCGCACGAACCGTCCATTCGAGGCGCTGCTGCCCGCCATCTGCGAGCAGAAGGTGGCTGGCGTCGACGCGCGAGCGTCATATCGTGGGATCGTGGCCGCCTTCGGCGAGCCGGCTCCGGGCCCGGTGCCACTCCGGCTCGCCCCTCCGCCCGAGGTCCTCGCCGCGCAGCCGTACTTCGCCTTCCATCGCTTCGGGCTGGAGCGGCGCCGCGCCGACCTGATCCGCGTCGCTGCACGGCTCGCCCCGCGCCTCGAGCGTGGGACCCCGGCCGACGCCTACGCTCGGATGGGTGCCGTGCCCGGCATCGGCCCGTGGACCTTGGCAGAGGTGGGCCGCATCGCGTTCGGTGACCCCGACGCGGTGAGCGTCGGCGACTACCACCTGCCCAACCTGGTGGCCTGGGCGCTCGCTCGGGAGCCGCGCGGCGACGACGCGCGTATGCTCGAGCTGCTCGAGCCGTACCGCGGCCAGCGGGGCCGTGTGCAGCGCCTGCTCGAGGCGTCGGGCATCAGCGCGCCGCGCTACGGACCCCGCATGACACCGCAGCAGATCGCCGGGATCTGATCTGGCGTCCCCGGCAGGATTCGAACCTGCGACCCGCTGCTTAGAAGGCAGCCGCTCTGGTCCACTGAGCTACGGGGACGACGCCCGACAGGATAGCCCGCCCGCCGGTGAAACCAGCGGCGTACCAGGGACTGAGACCTCTGCGCGTCGGTCCGTGCCGCGGTCGGGAATCGTTGAGCTCAAGGCATTGGAGGCTGGACTGATGGCGAGGAAACGACTCTTCTCAATCGCGATGCTGGTTGCGCTGCTGACCGGGATGCTGGGGCTGCAGGCCTCGGTCGTGACGGGCAAGAACGATGGCGACCCACTCGTGCTGGAGTTCGGAACGATGGTCGGCGTGACCACGCCCTTCAGGGGAGCTGCAAATGCGATCCGTGGTGTCCCCGGTGCCGGCGCTGACTGGGTCCTCGGCTCGGCGAAGGGAGAGCTCACCACCAGCGGCCACCTCGAGATCAAGGTCGGCGGACTGGTCCTGCTGAACGGCAACAACCCGCAGGCGAACTTTCAGGCCATCGTCAGCTGCCTGACCAGCGCCAACCTCCCGATCAATGTGGCGACCGGACCGTTCCCGGCAACGATCGGGCTGGCCACGAACGGAGGCGGGAACGCCACGATCGAGATCGACCTGGCAACGCTGCCGCATCCGTGCATCGCCCCGATCGTGTTCGTCACCAACGGCGCCGGAACGGCGTGGTTCGCGGTCACGGGCGGATAGCCGACGGGGCTGCGCTAGACTGGCCAGCGAGATGGCAGACGAGCGCATCATCGCCCCGGTTCAGCTGCAGCCGACGCAGATCGAGATCGATCAGCAGCTGCTCCGCGACGAGGACCTCCTCAACGAGGAGCACCTGCGGCGCATGGACCAGGTGCTGCTACGCCGGAACCTCGACCACGCCCGCATGTTCAGCCGCAAGCTGTCGCTCGAGCTGCAGCAGTTCGTCCACCTCTATACCCCCGAGGCGAATGAGCTGCGACGGCGCATCGAGAAGTACATGATCATGGAGCGCATGATCGAGCGGGAGATGGCCCGCCGCCACACGTACTGAGCCTCTCGCGACGCCTCCAAACGCCCGGATTGTGGACATCCGGCCGTCCGCAAGACACCAATGTGGAAAAGTCGCCGGGGGGCCACGACCGCCATTCCGGGCGTGATCGCAGGCTGATCGGTCTGGTGCGGCTGGTGATCGGTCCAGCCGCCTGACCTAGCCGATCCCGATGGGCACCGACACGGCCTCCACCGGCTCCACCGGCTCGGCCAGCACCGCGCGAACCCAGCCGGAGAGGCGGGTCATCTCGAACAGCGAGAAGGTCAACCCGCGCGCGGCGAACTGGTCAAGATCCCACCCGTTGAACTCGCGACGTGCGGCGACAGCACACATCTCGTCATACAGCTCCGGCCAGCCGACGTGCTTGCGGAGGTGGCAGAAGCGGATGAACTCGATGACATCGGGCGGGGGCGGGTCGGCGTCATCGCCGAGGACCGGTCGCGCGGAGGGCGGCAGAGACCGCTGCAACATGCGTGGACGTGCCTCCGAATCGCGGTGATCGTGAATGGTCCCGAGACGGGACCGATGAGTACGAGCCGACCGAGGATAAGCGTCGGCGCCGAATGGTAGGGGGCGCGACGCACCTTGCGAAGGGGGTATGTCCACCAACTTATCCACATTCGTTTCCACACGGAGGCCCGGCGGGTGGACATGAGCCGGATCGACGGTGGAAAGGTGGACGTTGGCAGGACCCGGGCCGTCAGCCGCGTCCTCTAAACGTCAGGCGGGCGCCGGGCGATCAGCCCGGCGACCCACTCGCGAAGGCGTCCGAGATGCTCGGTGTAGTGATCCGCGCCCGACTTGCGAACCCACCACGCGGCCTCATCGGTTCGCTCGGGCAGGCGATGCCACTCGTGCAGCATCATGGTTCGAGCGGCGTTGGCCTGCACCCAAGCGACATCCCACGGCTGGCCAGCCATCGCCGCCAAGAGTGCCGCATTCAGCGCATCCACGTCGACGTCATGGCCCTCGTAGGTCGCGGCGCTCATGCGCGTGAACTGGACCTCCGCCTCCGCCAGCCAGGTCCCGACGTGGGCGACGACGTCGCGGACGGTCCAGTCCGGATCACGTTGGTAGCCGGGCTCGAGGCACTCCTCCGGCGTCAGCGAGCGCACGAGACCGACGATCTCGTACCAGCCTCGAGCCTCTGTCTCCATCTCCACCCCGTAGGGATAGGTCGCCGACGTGGTCATGGGCGGACCGCGAACTGGCCCTGGAGCGGAAGCCCGGCGTCCTCCCAGTCGAGCAGCCCGCCCGAGTAGCGCCGAACGTTCCGA
>JBBDNI010000034.1:5462-17079 GCA_040877645.1 Chloroflexota bacterium | reverse complement strand
GCTCGGCCGTCGGGGCGTGGTGTGGGGCGCGGAGTCGGCGGCCGACCGACTGGTTGTGATCCGGTACGCATTCGCCGGCTAGTAGCCGGCGCATCGGCCTCGCCTATTGCCAGGCCGAGACCACCACAGCGGTGATCAGCAGACCGACGAAGTGGTAGCCGCCGGCCACCGCGAACCAGGTCCAGGGCGCGGGCTTCTGCGGGTCGAAGGCAGCCGTCACGCCCATCAGGGTCAGCGCGTACCCAACGCCGATCACGAGCCCAAGCACGATGCCGCCGCTGATGTCGACTGAGCCGGTGGCAGCCGCCAGCATCCCGGTCGCAGCGGCCGCAATGATGTAGCCGACCAGCGGAATCGCGAGGTTCGCTGGCGACATGCCGGGGGCAGGCGTGTTCGGGTCCCAGCCGATGCTCTTCTGCCAGGTCCTGCCCAGCACCGGCGGCGCATACCAGATGGCGCCGAGTGCGTAGTAGATGATTCCGGCCACGATGACCGCCAGCCAGTTCAGCTGGCCAAGGACGTCGAAACTCACCGCTTCCTCCTTCTCACCTCGTCCCGCTGCCCGGATCGGGCGGCGGATGGTGACGCGTTCCATGGTATGCCCCTCGCGAGGCGCCAACTCGCAGCGTACGATGCCCCACGCCCATGACCGACCGCGACTTCCCCACCATCGATACCAGCGGCGGGGCGTCGCCGCCGAACACCGTCGCCGAGCGGGGGACCATCGCGCTGGCGGTCCTCGCCCTCGTCGGCGGCACGCTGATCGCGCTGGGCAACCTCCTCGGGGGTGATGGGGGTCCCGCTGTCGAATCGGCCAACCCGGTCGCCCACGCCACGCCACGACCGTCCCGTTCGCCGCGACCAACGCCGGTGCCACTTGAGGTCGTGGTCATCCCCGGCACGCCACCCTCGGCCGCTCCGTCGGAGCCAGAGGTCTGGCAATTCAGCGGCTGGATTCGCGCGCTGGTCGACCAACCGCTGTGGACCTCGCCCGACAGCGATCGGGCTGAGACCACCGAGCTGCTCCATGCCGGCGAGATCCGGTACGCCGATGAGGTGTCGGAAGAGCCCGGATGGTTGCAGGTCCGCAGCGACGGCGGTCCGCCTGGCTTCATCGTCATGACCGACGGCCAGACCGCCCTTGTCCAGAGGATCATGCCCGAGCCGTACCTGGCGAGTGGCGAGGTCTGGAGCCTTGCGGCCGGGCCAAACGGCTTCGTGGCGACCGGCTACCTCCCTGGCATGTCCGATCGCGCCTCGCCGTTGTTCACGGCCTTCTCGCCGGATGGCGCCGCCTGGCAGATGGCCGACCTGCCCATCGACGTGACCTCAGTGGCGTGGGGTCCGGCCGGATGGCTGGCGGTCGGGTGGGTCGGCGGTGCGATCACGACCCCCACCACATGGGTCTTCCGATCCGAGGACGGGCTGCACTGGGACTCCTTGGGAGCCGCGCCGGGACTGGACTACGCCGGTCAGCTGGTCGGATCGGAGAGCGGGTACTTGATGGACGTGTCCGGGCGAGGGTACGGAGAGTTGAGCGAGTGGTTTTCGAGTGATGGCCTGAGCTGGAGGGAGAGCGACAATCCCCTCCTCGGCCGCAGCTCTCAAGTCGGCTTCCCGCGCCTCGCGTCCGTCGGTTCCGGCTTCTACGCGTGGATCGGGGGAGACACGCCGGTTGGTGTCATCGGGCAGGCTTTCTCGCCCGACGGCCGCACCTGGCGCGCCGTCGCGGACGGTCCGACGGGCGTGAACATGAAGCTCACGACGCTCGGGGATCGGATCATCGCCACCGTCACCGATCCTGACGACGGATTCGTCAGCTTCTGGACCGGCGCAATCTCTGGGTCCACGGTTGCCTGGGACCCGCCCCATCCGGACGTCGTGGACGCATCCCGTGCCGGCTATGGCGTCAGCGCCCTCATCAGCGACGGGCGGCGCGCCCTGGCATTCGTTTGGGAGCGAGCCACGGACGCGCCGTCGGTCTGGACCTCCACCAACGGCACCACGTGGACGCCCTCACCCCTGCCTGTGGGTGCCTTCGGAGGGATACCGCGGCTGGCCGCGGGCGGATCGGCGGGCATGGTGGTGGTGGGGTCGCGATACACGGTGCGCGGGTCGAACCCGCTCTTCTGGCGCGAGGTTCGCGCCAGCGGATGGGAGGCCGAGGCGCCGCCGCTCCTCCCGCTGGTGCCAAGCCCCTCGGGCGACGATTGCCCCGGCCCGCTCGAGGACATCGTCGGCTTCATGGCTGTCGATCCGGCGATCGCCGTCGCCTGCTTCGGAGATGCGCCCGTGACGTTCCGGGCCTGGTCGGTCGGTTGCCCCGATTGCCAGCCTGAGAGCTCGGACCAATACGTCCCCCAATGGCTGGCCAACCCGACGACAAACCCGCTCTTCCTGCAACCGATCAAGTCCGACGCTGGGAGCTGGCGGCAGGTCGTCACCGCGCCGGATCTGGCCATTGATCCGGGCTGGACCGGGAGCTGGATCGAAGTGACCGGCCATTTCGACGATCCGGCGGCAGTGTCCTGTCGTTGGAGTCCGACGTACAGCGATGAGGTGCACTACACGGGCCAGGCGTCGTTCGCGGAGAACTGCCGGCAGCAGTTCGTCGTGACCGCGGTGCGCGTCGTCGACGGCCCATAGCGCGAAGCCCTGGCTGGCGGTTTGCGTGGACACGCAACTTCTGAGATAGTTGCGTCTGCAACTTCATAGTCCGCCAGGAGAGTCTCCGTGTCCATGCGTGCCTTCGCCGTCGACGAGTTCGGAGCCACCGGCTCGATCCACCAGGTCCCCATCCCCGAGCCGGGCGCCGGCGAGGTTGTCGTCACCGTCCATGCGGCGGCCGTGAACGCCATGGATCCGCTCTACGTCGCCGGCGTCATGCAGGAATACATGGAGCACCGCTTCCCATTGGTGCCGGGCATCGACTTCGCCGGGGTCGTGGATCGAGTCGGGCCGGAGGTCGGTGGGCTCGCGGCCGGAGACGCGGTGTACGGCGCCCTGGCCAAGCCATTCGTGGGGGCGGGCACTTTCGCCGAGCACGTCACGGTAGCGGCCGATGGCGTCGCGCCAAAGCCCGCATCGCTCGACTTCGCACAGGCGGCAGCGGTGCCCCATGTGGGCCTCACGGCACTGGCGGCGATCGAGGCGGCGGATCCGACGCCAGGCCAGATTGTCGTCGTGATCGGCGCGACCGGCGGCGTTGGCAGTTTCGTCACCCAGCTGGCGACCGCACGCGGCGCGACCGTGGTGGCAGTGACTGCCGGCCCGAGCGCCCCACTGGCGCGTGAGCTCGGCGCAGCAGACACCATCGACTACAGCTCAGGCGACGTCGCGGCCACCTTGCGCAACCGATTCCCCCAAGGGTTTGACACCCTGATCGCCACGCACGGCGATCTCGAGCTGATCGTCTCCGTGGCGCGATCCCTGCGTCCCGGGGGGCTGGTCGTGTCACCGGCAGTCCGGCCCGATGCAGCGGAGGCTGCGCTCGAGCCGCTCGGGGTCACCTTCAGGGGAGCGAATCGGTTGCCGCCGTCGCGGCTGCCCGAACTGACAGCACTCCTTGACGGTGGGCAGCTGCGCGTTCCGCCGATAACGTCGTTCACCCTGGAGGAGACCGGGGCGGCGATCGAGGCGATGGCGACCGGGCACGTGCGCGGCAAGTTGGTCATCACGATCGCCTGACCGGGGCGCAGACCTATTCGAGCGACTCGGCCACTCGGACGCCACAATGCGCCGATGCGACGCCTGGCGGGATCTCTCGGCTGGCGCGACATCGCGCTGGTTGTCGCCGGCCTCGCCATCGGCCTGACCGTCGCGTACTTTGACTCGCGGCCGACCTGGGATGACACCGGGATCACGGTTGCCGTGCTGCTGCTCACCGCAGGCATGCTGGCAGGCCTCTCCGGCCGGCGCCCATGGCTGTGGGCGGTCCTGGTCGGCGCATGGACGCCGCTTCTCGAGATCCCGTTGGACGGTGAGTGGCTCTCGATCCTCGCGCTTGCGGCTGCGGGCATCGGCGCCGCGCTCGGCTACTGGGTGGTCAGCTCAGCTCGCCGGCCTGGGTGATCCGTCGCCGGGTCTGGACCTCCACCTTGGACTCGCGTCCCTCGTGGGCCGGGTGCTCGACCAGGGCGATCAGCCGGGCCGACATGAAGCGCCCGGTGCGCACGGGGGTTCCCCCACGTGTGACCTCGCTGACCTCGACCACGCCACGTGCGGTGGTGACCTCGATCCTTCGCCCGGCGCGGGTCGCCTCGATCACGAATGTCTGAGTGCCCTGGCCGGTGTCGACCACCGCCTCGACCCGATCACCCTTCATGTCGCGAGCCTAGCAGGCCGCTCAGCGGCGGTACACCTCCCGGCCGTCCACGAACGTGTGGCTGACGCGGGCCTCGCCGATCGGCCTGCCATCCTCGCTGTGCAGGTTGCGATCGAGGACGACCAGGTCAGCCAGCTTGCCCACCTCCAGGCTCCCGGTCGAGGCATCCAGGTGGTTCACGTAGGCGGAGCCGATGGTGTAGGCGCGCAGCGCCGCGTCGAGGTCGAGCCGCTCGTGCGGAAGGAACGGTTCGGCCCCCCGATCGTCGGCGTCGACCCGGGTCACCGCCGCCTCCACCTCGAGCAGTGGATCCGGCGTCGACACGGTCCAGTCGCTCCCGCCGGCCAGGTGGGCGCCGGCCCGCTGCAGGCTGCGGAACGAGTACTGCCAGCCGGTGCGCTCGGGGCCGAGGACCGGGATGCGCAGGTCGATCATCTGTGCGTCGAGCGTGGCCCAGATAGGCTGAATGGTCGCCGTCGCGCCAAGGGCCGCGAAGCGCGGGATATCGACCGGGTTGATCACCTCGAGATGCGCAATGTGGTGCCGGCCGTCGGTGCGGCCGTTCCGATCCCGGGCGCCCTCGATCGCGTCCAGCGCCAGGCGTACCGCACCGTCGCCGATGGCGTGGAAATGGCATTGGAAGCCGAGCTCGTCGAGCGCGACCACCGCCTGGCGCAGTAGCTTGGGCTCGAGCATCGGCATGCCGTGGTTCGCGGTCGGCTCGCCGCCCGCATCCAGGTAGGGAGCCGTCATCAGCGCCGTGCCGTTCTCAATGATCCCGTCGACGAAGAACTTCACCGTGCCCGCCTGGAGGCGATCGCTGGCCGATGCGAGCCGCTGGGCGACCATCTCGCCGATCTGCTCGAGGCCGCGGGCGGTGTCCCAGAGTTGCGAGGCGACGACCCGCGCCGTCAGCCGCCCGTTCGCCGCGGCGTCGCGATAGGCGGTCAGCTCGGCGCTCGTGGCTCGCGCATCCTGCCAGGCCGTCACGCCCAGCGAATGGAGGTACCGCTGCGCCTCGATCAGCGCGCTGGCCATCTCCGCCGTAGTTGGCTGGGGAACGTGCTGGTCGACCAGGTCCGCAGCGCCCTCATGGAGCGTTCCGCATGGCGCGCCATCCTCGTCGCGCTCGATTCGGCCGTCGGGTGGATCGGCCGTGCCCGACCCGATGCCGACCACCTCCAGAGCGCGGCTGTTCACCCACGCCGAGTGCCCATCGCGGCTCCACAGGAAGACGGGCCGATCGGCCACGACCGCATCGAGCACTGCGCGGGTGGGGTTGCCGCCCGCGAAGGCCGGCATCGCCCAGCCGGAGCCGGTGATCCACGCCCGATCGGGGTGCGCGGCCCCGTAGGCGGCGATGGCGGCCACGTAGGCGGAGGCATCGGTCAGTGGGTAGAGGTCACACTCGTCATGCAGCAGGCCCCCGTGAATGGGATGAACGTGCGCGTCCTGGAAGCCCGGAATGACGGTCTCGCCGTGCAGCTCGACCAGCTCCGTCCTCGGGCCGAGCAGAGGTCGAAGGTCGGCCGATCGGCCGACCGCCACGATCCGGCCGTCGCGGACGGCAAGCGCATCGGCCCCGGACGCGTTGCCGCTCATGGTCTCGAGGCTGGCGCCGATGATCGCCAGGTCGGCGGCTCCGTCCATCGGTCGATGGTAGTCCGTCGTCGCCCTCGTTCAGACTGGGTCTGGACCGCGCGGCTGCTGGCGTGGAGAATCCACGCATGGACACTCGAGTCACGCATGTCGCGGTCGAGGTACGGTCTGACGGCATCGACGATGCCGCGCTCGGCGAGCTGCGCGAGGGGTTTCGTGGCGAGCTGATCACGCCCGCGAACGCAGGGTACGAAGAGGCGCGACTGGTCTGGAACGCGTCGATCGACAGGCGCCCGGCGATCGTCGCCCGCTGCACCGGGACCGCCGACGTGGTGCGCGCGGTACGGTTCGCGACGACGCGCGGGCTCGAGATCGCGGTGCGCGGCGGCGGCCACAGCGTCGCCGGCCACGGCACCGTGGACGGTGGGATCGTGATCGACCTCTCGTCGATGGGCGGGGTCCGTGTGGACCCGGAGGCGCGGCTCGCCTGGGTCCAGGGCGGCGCCGTACTTGGGCAGCTCGACCACGAGGCGGCGCTGCACGGCCTTGCCACCACTGCCGGCACCGTCTCGCACACGGGTGTAGGCGGCCTGACCACGGGAGGCGGCTACGGCTTCCTGGCCCGCAGCCTGGGCTTGGCGTGCGACAACGTCGTCTCGGCCGAAGTCGTGACCGCCGACGGCGAGGTGCTGATCGCGAGCGAGACACGCAACGAGGACCTCCTCTGGGGCATCCGCGGCGGCGGCGGGAACTTCGGCATCGTGACCGGCTTCGAGATCCGCCTGCACCCGGGCCCGTCGATCGTCTCGACCGGCGACCTCTTCTTCGATGCCGCCGATGGGCTGGCTCCGCTGCGCGCCTTCGTTGACTTCGCCGCGGCCATGCCACCGGAGATGACCATCTCTGCCGGCGCGGTGAGTGTGAAGCCGGAGTGGGAGATGGCGGAGCTCGAGATCGGTGCCCAGATGCTCGTCATCTCGTGGGTCTACATGGGGCCCCAGGCCGACGGCCGCCGGATCGCGGAGCCGCTCTACGGCGCGGGCAGCCCGCGCGTCGAGATGGGCGAGGAGATGAGCTACGTCAGCCTGCAGTCTCTGGGCGACACCAGCCAGCGGCACGGCGTGCGCCGCTACTGGAAGGGATCCTTCGCCACGTCGCTCTCCGATGCCGCACTGGAGGCCTTCCTCGCTCGCGGGACTCGCCCGGGCGACCCGGCGCCGATGTGGAACGGCCAACTGGTATCGCTGGGTGGCGCCATCTCGCGCATCGGCGAGGACGACACGGCATACAGCGGGCGCGACGCCGCCTTCGACTTCCTCAGCCTCGCCAGCTGGGAGGATCCTGCCGAGGACGAGGTGCGGCTTGCGGGCGCGCGCCACTATTGGGACAGCATGGCGCCGTTCACCAGCCCGCGGGCGTATGTCAACAGCCTCGAGGACGAGGGCACCGCCCGCGTTCAGGACGCCTACGGCGCGAGCAAGTACGAGCGCCTGGTGGCCCTCAAGCGCAGGTACGACCCGCACAACGTGTTCCACCTCAACGGCAACATCACTCCATGACCGATGGCTTCGTGTCACGCGGCTTCACCGGGCGTTCGCACGAAGCTGGCGACGAGGGCGGGCGGATGCCACCCGGCCAATACCTGACCGATGGCTTTCCGGTCCTGTCGGCCGGCCCGACCCCCCAGGTCCCGCTCGATCAGTGGCAGTTCAGCATCACCGGACTGGTCCGCGCGCCGGTGGCGTGGAGCTGGGAGCAGTTCACCGCCCTGCCGTCTCGTGACTGGACCGTCGACATCAGCTGCGTGACGAAATGGACCAAGCTCGACACGAGCTGGCACGGCGTGAGCGTCGACGACCTGCTCGCCGCGGTCGAGGTCGACCCGCTGGCACGCTTCGTGACGGCGCACTCGTACGGCGGCTACACGACCAACCTGCCGCTCACCGACCTCGTGAACAACCAGGCCTTCGTGGCGTGGCAATACGACGGCGCGCCGCTCGAGCCGGAGCACGGCGGGCCGGCGCGCCTGGTCGTGCCCCGCCTGTACTTCTGGAAGAGCGCGAAATGGGTGCGTGGCCTGCGCCTGATGGCCGATGACGAGCCCGGCTTCTGGGAGTCGCTCGGCTACCACAACCGCGGCGATCCCTGGCGCGAAGAGCGCTACTCCGGCGACTGAGGTCGCACCGAGCCGATGCCCGAGCCCCTGGTCTGGCACATCGCCACGGTCACCGCGATTCGCGCCGAGACACCGGGGGTCAGCTCCTTCACGCTCGCGCTGCCAGCGTGGCGAGCACATCGCGCCGGGCAGCACTACGACGTGCGGCTGACCGCCCCCGACGGCTACCAGGCCCAGCGCTCGTACTCGATCGCGTCGCCGCCCTCGCGCGTGGGCGAGGTGGAGCTGACCATCGAGCGGATCGCCGATGGCGAGGTGTCGCCCTACTTCCATGACGTGCTGGAGATCGGGGATCAGGTCGAGCTGCGTGGCCCGATCGGCGGCTATTTCATCTGGGAGCCGGATCTCGGCGGCCCGTTGCTGCTGATCGCCGGAGGATCCGGCGTCGTCCCGTTGATGGCCATGCTCCGCGAGCGCTCGGCATCGGCCTCAGCGGTTCCTGCCGTCCTGCTCACCAGCGCGCGCACCTTCGAGGACGTCATCTATCGCGACGAGCTGGCGGCGCTGGCCGCCGCCGACGGGCTGCGCGTGATCCAGACACTGACCCGCTCGCAGCCGCCGGGTTGGATCGGATACGACCGTCGCATCGACCGGCCGATGCTGAGCGAGGCGCTCGCTGCCGCCGGCGGCCCACCACTGGCATACATCTGCGGCCCGACACTGCTCGTCGAGGTGGCCGCCAGCGGGCTCGTCGAGCTTGGCGTGCCCCCCGCCCAGGTGCGCACCGAGCGCTTCGGGCCGACGAGCTAGAGAGGAGAGAGCCGATGAACGACCCGCTGGTGCTCGACGCCAATGCCGTCGCCGGCGACCTGCTGGAGCTGTTCGGCTTCGAGATGACCGCGGCCGTGCATCGCTGCGCGCATTGCGGCTACGTCGCGGCGGTCGGTACCCTGCTGGCCTGGACGCATGGCCCCGGCGTCATCCTTCGCTGCTCGACCTGCCGTGAGGTGGTGATCCGGATCGTGCGCACCCCGACGCGGACCTACCTCGACGTCAGCGGTGCCGCGTACCTCGAGATCCGCGCCGGCTGAGGCGGGTCAACGCCTGCGACGGAGCAGGACCACGACCGCCCTGCAGCGATTGTCAATCCGTGGGAGTGGGCGGTAGTGCATCAGTTAGAGCGGTCCTCCAGATAGTCAAGCGCCCTCCTCACGTTGAGATCCGTTGGGGCAAGGCCGTCCACGGTCAAGTGCGGTTCCGGCCACACGGTCCATTCCGCTCGCCTACGTTCCACATCGTCCCAAGTCGGTTCCCCAATCGCGAGGCCTCGCTTGCGCGACGCAACCCGCGTCCGAAGAATCTGCTCGTCAGAGACGACGCACTCAATGATCCTGAGTGCGACCGCGTGCTTGGCGGCGAGTTCTCGCCACATGTTCCGCCCGTGATCGAGTGAGTTCACTGCATCGATCACTGGCTCAAGACCGGCACCGAGATTCAAGTCGGCCACCGTCTGCGCGACGAGATAGGCGGCCAGCCCGGTCTCAAAGCTCGGCTCGATACCAGCTCGCACAATCGCAGACTCAATCGGGTCCACCGAGAGCAGAGGAGTCTGACGGGCGCGGGCGATGCCGTCCGCGATCGAACTCTTGCCCGTCCCGGGCAGACCGGAAAGAACGATCAGCACGGTTGTTCTCCTCAATCGAGAAGTGCGGCGATTTCCTCGCAGGTCCAAATGTGATTTGCCACCCCTGCGGCCATTGCTGGGGTCCGAGGATACGGGTCGGCAAGGCTCTTGTGGGGGCGTCCGAGTTCATCCACAACATGTCGGCACCCGGTCATGCTACCTGCTCCGTCGAGCGTGGAGCGCACCGATCACGGCCTAATCTGAGCACGATCAGGGGCATGTGGTATGCTCAGGACTCCCTCGGGCTCCATCGGCGCACCGGTCTGCGCCACGGTCCTTACCGCTGAACCCCGATTCCACCCCACGCCCTGACCGGGCCCCGCTGCACGCGGGTGGGCCTATCAGGAGCTGTTCCACCGTGTCATTCATTAAACTCGGGCTTGCGCCCGACCTGCTCCGTGCTGTCGCGGATTCCGGCTATACCGAGCCGACCCCCGTGCAGCGCGAGGCGATCCCCCACGTGCTCGCCGGGCGCGACCTGCTGGCCGGCGCCCAGACCGGCACCGGCAAGACGGCCGCCTTCGTGCTGCCCATCCTCCAGCGCCTGCACGCTGCGCCTCGCAACGACAGTCGTCGCGTCGTTCGCGTACTGGTGCTCGTCCCCACCCGTGAGCTGGCGATGCAGGTCGAGGAGAGCGTCCGAACCTACGGCGTTCACCGACCCATCCGCTCGACCACGATCTTCGGCGGCGTCGGCTTCCATCCCCAGGTCCGCGCACTGCGCGGCGGGGCGGAGATCGTGGTCGCCACCCCGGGCCGGCTGCTCGACCACCTCGGGCAGGGCACGATCGACCTGAGCCGTGTCGAGGTGCTCGTCCTGGACGAGGCTGACCGCATGCTGGACATGGGATTCATCCGCGACATCCGCCGCATCCTGGCGCTGCTGCCCGCCAGGCGGCAGAACCTGCTCTTCTCGGCCACCTTCAGCGACGAGATCCGGCGCCTGGCCGATGGCCTGCTCGACCGCCCGGCTTTCGTCCAGATCGCCGCGCGAAACAAGCCGTCGGAGCTGGTCGAACAGGTCATCCACCCCGTCGACCGGGAGCGCAAGCGCGAGCTGCTCAGCCACCTGGTTCGGTCGCGCAAGATCGACCAGGCGCTCGTCTTCACCCGCACCAAGCACGGCGCCAACCGGCTCGCCGAGCAGCTGGAGCGCGACGGGATCGCTGTGGCGGCGATCCACGGCAACAAGAGCCAGCCGCAGCGCATCCGCGCGCTGGCCGACTTCAAGGCGGGCCGCGTCACGCTGCTGATCGCTACCGAGGTGGCAGCTCGCGGCCTGGACATCGAATCCCTGCCACACGTCGTCAACTACGAGCTGCCGATGGTGCCCCACGACTACGTTCATCGCATCGGTCGCACCGGCCGGGCGGGCGTTGACGGCATCGCCATCTCGCTGGTCTGCGTCGACGAGGGGCCGATGCTGCGCAACATCGAGCGGCTGCTCGGGCATGCCATCCCGGTCGAGACCGTCCCCGGCTTCGAGCCAGACCGCAGCATCGCTCCGCAGCCGATTCGCCTTCGCACCGGCGGGGGCGGCGCGCGGCAGGGCAATCGGCCTCGCTTTGCGGGTGCCTCCCGTCCGCATTCGGCTCCTGCCCCCACCCGCAGCCACGCGAGCGTTGCTCGCTGGCCGGTCGCTGCGGGAGCGTCCGCACCACGCCGAAGCGGGCGTCGTTCCTCTGGTCGTCCTCGATAGGACGCTGGCCCCTCCTGACAAACGAGTGCGAAATGGCCTCTGACAGCGCGGCCGGCTCGCCTAGAATCGGAAGGCGGATCCCGACCTTGCCATCGGGACGCATCCAGGAGGAGCGAGCGTGAGCCACCACGTCAAGGCCGCGGCCAAGAAGGCACCGGCCAAGAAGGCACCGGCCAAGAAGGCCGTGGCCAAGAA
>JBBDNI010000034.1:0-5362 GCA_040877645.1 Chloroflexota bacterium | reverse complement strand
CCAAGAAGGCACCGGCCAAGAAGGCACCGGCCAAGAAGGCCGTGGCCAAGAAGGCACCGGCCAAGAAGGCACCGGCCAAGAAAGCTGTGGCCAAGAAGGCACCGGCCAAGAAGAAGTAGCGCGTCGCCGGATCGCTCCGGCAGATCGCTACCAGGGAAGGGGCCGCGAAGGCCCCTTCTCGGCGTCCTCGGCCCGGATCAGGTGGTGCGGTGGACCCAGAGATCGATCGCCGGCAGGCCGTTGGCGCCCAGCAGCTGCGAGATCTCGCCGCTGTGGAACGCGTCGTGGCTCAGCAGCCGCAGCAGGATGGACCGACGCGTGTGGAGCTGGCGGACGTCACCAAGCCACCGTTCGAAGTCGACCTCGAGCATGTCCGTGGTCCACGTGTCCAGGCAGCGATCGATGATGGCGCCCGTCGTCTCGAGCGCGACGACCAGCTCCGCGGCGGACCGCGGATGGTCGAGATCGTCCTCCCAGCCGCGCTCGGCGAGCGGGTCGGGGAAGGGCGTCGTCTCGGCACCGGGCTCACCCAGCACGCCACACAGCCAGTAGGTCCGCGTGCCGGCGCAGTGCGCCGCCAACGCCCAGATCGGCGTGTGATCCGGACCGATGCTGATCGCCAGTTGGTCCGCGGTCAGGTCGCGCACTCCGTCGACGAGGCGCGATCGATACTGCGTCCAATCGGCGTAGAAGTGGCGGATCGGCTCAGATTTGTGCGCCATTGATGTGCGGGAAGGAACCCGACCCGGGTTAGACCTGCTGCGTCTGCTCGACGGGGTTCGTGAGCTTTACACCGGTGGCGTGAACCGGACAGTAGCCGGCCGGGTTCTTGGCCAGGTATTGCTGGTGGTTCTCCTCGGCGAAGTAGAACTCCGGCGCGTCGACGATTTCGGTGGTGATGGCCGCGTAGCCGGCCTTTGCCAGCTCCGCGCCATACATCTCGCGTGACGCCTCGGCGGCGGCCCGCTGGTCATCGCTGTGGGTGTAGATGGCGGAGCGGTACTGCGTGCCGCTGTCGTTGCCCTGGCGGTACCCCTGGGTCGGGTCGTGGTCCTCCCAGAAGACCTTCAGCAGCTGCTGGTAGGTGACGCGGTCAGGGTCGTACACGACGCGCACCGATTCGGCGTGTCCGGTGCGGCCGGAGCAGACCTCGTTGTAGGTGGCGTTGGGCGTGAAGCCGCCCTGGTAGCCGACGGCGGTCACGATCACGCCGGGGACCTGCCAGAACTCCTTCTCAGCACCCCAGAAGCAGCCGAAGGCGAAGTCGGCGATCTCCGAGCCGGGAGGGTACGGCCCCTTCAGAGGTTGATCGTTGACGAAATGGCGCTCCGCCGTCGGGAGCGGCTCGGACCTGCCGCGGAGCGCGTCGGCCGGTTCGGGCATGCGGGACTTGTTACCGAAGTTGAACATGCTCGAAGTCTAGGCGAGCCTCGTGGCGAGCGCGTGAAGGCGGCATGAAGATGCCATCACCACGCCCGGACGACGGCTGTGGCGCCAGCTAGGCCGTGGCCGTGGCGCCGACTGGCTCCAGCCTCTCGCCGGAGAAGAGCCAGCGGCGGAGCGCGGGACCGAAGTTGTTGCCAATCGTTGCGTCCAGGCCGTAGTAGTTCCCTGCCCCGAGGTAGCCGAGCAGGAACGTCACGAATGCGTAGGTCAGGTGCTGGTTCACGATCCCGAACTCGAAGTCCCAGGCAGCCACGAAGAAGAAGAGCATCATCAGCGTGCCCATCGCGGTGCCGAATCGGGTCAGCAGACCCAGGATCAGGCTGACGCCGATGCCGATCTGGCCCCACGGCACCAGGATGTTGATGATCGACATGGCGGTCGCGTTCTCGGAAAGGCCGACCCAGAAGTCGACCGTCGGGTTGAATGGGCCCTCGGTCCCGGCTGCGACGAATGGCCAGCCGAGGCTGCCCCCCGTGGCGTGGCCCAGGAATCCAACGGCGGACCATCCCTCCGCCCCGGCGCCGAGGACCTTCTCAAGGCCTGCCCACAGGAAGATGATCCCGACGGCCACCCGGACGATGGCCACTCCGAGCTGATGCTTGCTATCGACGACACGCATGGGGTTGCCTCACCTCCAGTGCAAGGCCGACGTAATCGCGCTGGCGAGCGAACGGCATGCCGACCATACGGCGTAGGTATACACCTCGACTGTGACGACCGGCACTCGCTTTGTCAGGAGCACCCCACGCCGGCTGCTACCTGGCTGCCGACCGCCCGCTCTCGAACGGCTCACCGTGGCCGGGCACGACCGTATCGGCCTCGGCCAGGATGCGGACCCGGCTCGCCTCCAGCGCGGCCTGGTCATCGGCCAGCGGGTCGATCTGCGGGGTGCGGTCCGAGCGCCACCAGGCGTGGGTGCAGGCCACCACGCCGGCATCGGTCTGAACCAGCAGGGTGGCGTCCTCGTCGGTGTGTCCCGGGGTCAGGATCAGGCGGGTGTGCTCGCTGACGTGGTGCCCGTCGCCGTCGTGGTCAAGCCAGGCGTCGCCTCGGTATCGGGCCCAGAAGTCGACCACCTCGGCATTCGCAAACAGGCCGATGTTGACGGTGTGGTCCGGGTGATGGTGCGTGATCACCACGTGCGTGACCTGGTCCGGCTGTAGCCCTACGGCACGGAGGGGGCCGAGGATCTGCTCCCGATCGGCGACCATGCCTGGGTCGACGATGATCACCGCATCGCCATCGCGCACGAGGCTGACGCTGCTGCCGACCCCGTCGTCGCGCACGTACCCCGCATGCAGCAGCTGGTGCGTCGCCGCCATGCGATGGCGCTAGCTCGCCCGCATCCGGTTGTTCTTGGCGTTGTGCTCGACCTCAGCCAGTCCGAGCGCCTCCATCAGCGGCGGCATGTACATGCCGAACCGGCCACGCAGGCCCTTCTTGAGCCCGTACCAGCCGCCGACCGGGTTGTCCTCGGAGCGTCCCCAGGCCTCCACGGTGCCGGGCTGCGCGGGCTTCTGCTCGTCGGCGCTGCCGAGCGGCATCCAGTCTCCGTGGGCCTTGAGCATGGCGTGCAGGTCGTCGATGGCGCGCAGGTCGTAGCGGAGCTGGGTCGAGCCGACCTGGCAGACGATCGCCGGCGGATCGAGCGTCTCGTCCCGATACATCTCGTACTCCGACGTCCCGCTCGGCGTGGTCAGCTTCCAGGGATTTTCCCTGGTGCCTGCCGCCGTGCTGGCTGGGTTCGACATGCGTCTGACCTCTGGCTCGTGCTGGTCCGGATTCTAGTCGGGGAGCTAGCGACCCTTCTTGGGCGGCATGGCCCGGACCGTGGCCAGCGCGCGCTCGAGCCACGGGCCGAGCGCCTCCGCATCCGCGATCAGCGCTGCGGGCAGCGATAGGTACTCGCGCATCGGCTTGCCGGGCATCGGCTCGAACGGCCGACCGCCCAGTGCCGTCAGTTCGGAGCGGCCCGCCTCGGGAAGGCGGATCATCCATTCGTCCGCGAAGAGGCCGGTGAACATGTGGCCGTTGGCGAATGCCGCCGGGTAGCCGAACATCTTGCGCACGTCGGCGCCCGGGATGCCGGCCAGCGTTGCGGTGAAGCGCTCGACCAGCTCCGGCGGTGCCTTGCGCCAGGTCATCTTGCCTTCAGCCGTCACCAGGGCAGGGTAGCACCGGCGGATCCGATAGCCGCCCCAGCCGCCCGCTCCCGAGCGCCGCTGGGGATCGCCTGTGGAAAAGGCTCCCAAGGGTCGCGAAAGTCGGGGATAAGTGGGCTTGCCGGCCCGCTTGACTCGCCGCTATTCTTCGGTCGTCCCGAAGGGGCAGCGATACCGGATCATGAGATTGCATCAAGCGTTCCGGTACCGACGTGGCGGTCTCGCACCGCGGCGTCGGGCGCAGTTCCTTCGGGACATTTCCATGCCCTCCTGCGCCTAGGTCAAAACCGATGAGCGACGAGCAGTGGTCCGCGGAGATCGACCCACCGGTCCTCCTGCCCGGCCGGAGCGCCACGGTGACGCTGACCTACACACCCGATCGCGATCACGAGGGGCGCGGCGTGCGCGCCGTGCTGCGTTGCCGCGAACGCTATCGCTACGACCGCACCGAGGTCCATGACAAGACGACTCGCACGGTCACGCACACGGACTTCGAGGAGCTGGCACGCATCGAGATCGCCGTCGCGGGCGCACAGCGGTTCATGCGCGGTCAGCCCGTGACGTGGCGGGTCACCCTCGACGTTCCGGGCCTTGGTCCGGCGACCTTCGAGGGCGAGGCGCTGCGCTGCGATTGGACCTTAGAGGCGAACGTCGATGTCCCGATGGGCCTCGACCCGCGGCTGTTGCAGACAGTACGGGTCGCGCAGCCGATGGCGCTGTTGCGCGCGGCCGTCGTCGCCACGGGACAATACGGACTCTTCGAGGAGGCGCCCGTCAACGTCGATGCACGCCCTGCGCAGATCCGCCTCGATCCGGTGCCGATCTCGCTGCAGTCTCCATTCGAGGGCACCTTCACCGTCGAGACCGGCGACCCGATCGAGGTCGAGGAGGTTCGGCTCGAGCTCCGGGTGCAGGCCGAGGTGACCGTGTCAGGTGGGCATCACGAGGAGATCGTCGCCTGGCGAGGAGTCCTGCGCCCAGGTCCGGGCGGCTTCGGAGGCGCGCTCGCCGAGCACCCGTTCAGCGGCGAGGCGGCAGGTACATGGCTGCCGTCGATCGACCTGCCGCACGGCCAGGCGCGCGGTCGCTTCCATGTGATCCTGGCGCGCGACTGGGCGCCCGATACCCATTACCTGCGTGACGTGGCGCTCGCGACCACCACCGAGCTCTAGGAGGCACCTCGAGCCACGCGGGTGGCCTCAACGGCTTCAGGCGTGGTCAGCACCGTGACGTGGTCGAATCCCTCCCCGGCCAGCCCCTTGACCGAGGCGCGCATGCGCGCGTGCTGGCGACGGATCGTCGCCGGCGGGATCCGGCGATCGGCCCTGGCGGCGTTGCGCGCCAGGCAGACCGCAAGCGGCAGATCGAAGACGATCGCTACGGCCGGACGCCGGTGTCGCGTCGCCTCGGCGAGCAGCCGCTCGCGCGCCCACGCCTCGACGTTGGTGGCGTCGACCACGGTGAGCCGCCCGCGAGCCAGCCGCAGCCGTAGGGCGGTGTGCAGCAGCTCGAAGGCCGCATCGGTGGCGGTCTGGTCGTTAGGGTCGTCGGCGACCATGCCGCGCAGCGCATCCGAGGAGAGCACCTCCGTGGGCGCGAAGTGGCGCGCGGCGAAGGTGCTCTTGCCCGCCCCGCTCGGCCCGATCAGGACCAGCACCGCGTCGGCAGGGAGCGCGAGGTTCACAGCCCGTCGCTCCAGCGGCTCAGCGGATCGAGCAGCTCGGGCCCCTCACTGCGGACGTTGTTCACCGCCG
>JBBDNI010000033.1:0-17080 GCA_040877645.1 Chloroflexota bacterium | reverse complement strand
ATCCCCGAGCTCGCCGCGGCCATCGGTGGGGGGGCGCCGGCGGCCCTGGCCGCCGCCCGGCGGCTCGAGGCTCGTGGCCTCGCCCGGCTGAGGTGGCGCACGATCGAGCGCGACCCGCGCGCTCATCGGCCTCGGGGTGTACCCCGGGAGCACCACCTCGCCGCCGAGCAGGAGGCGGCACTCGAGCAGATTCGCGGCATGCAACCCGGCGGCGAGCTGCTGCTCGAGGGTGTTGCCGCAGCCGGCAAGAGCGACGTCTACCTCGCTGCGGTCGCCGATGCGCTGGAGGCCGGCGGAAGCGTGATCGTGCTCGTGCCGGAGGTCTCGCTGGTCACGCAGCTTGCCGACCGGCTTGCCGCGCTCGTCGGCGATGGGCTCGCCGTCCTTCATTCCGGCCTGTCGGCGGGGGAGCGGCATGACACCTGGTGGCGGATCCTCGAGGGCCGCGCGCGGGTCGTCATCGGCACGCGAATGGCGAGCTTCGCCCCCGTCAACGGCCTGAGCCTGATCGTCGTCGACGAGGCGCACGACGACGGCTACAAGGCCGATCGCACCCCGCGCTTCGACGCTCGATGGGTCGGCCGCCGCCGGGCCAGATTGACCGGCGCCCGCCTGGTGCTGGGGACCGCCACGCCGGACGTGGTTACGATCGCGTCCGTGCGGGCCGGAACGGTTGATCGAGCGCGGCTGGTCGAGCGGCGGGTCGGCTCCATGCCGCGGGTCGAGCTGGTCGACCTGCGGGCCGAGCTGGCCGAGGGGAACCGCTCGATCTTTTCACGGGCCCTGACCGAGGCCCTCAGCGGGCTGCGCAAGGGGAGCGAGCAGGCGATCCTGCTGATGAACCGGCGCGGCGCGGCGACCTTCATCCTGTGCCGTGACTGCGGGGAGAGCCTGCGCTGCCCGGACTGCGACCTGCCCTTCGTCTTCCATCTGACCGGCGGGCAGCTGCGCTGCCATCATTGCGGTCGCACCGCGCTTCCGCCCGAACGATGTCCACACTGCAACGGCTCCCGAATCCGGTACTTCGGGGCGGGCACCCAACGGGTGGAGGCTGAGCTGCGTGCCCGCTTCCCGCACCTCACCGTCGCGCGGCTCGACTCCGACGCGCTCGCGGTTCGGCGCGGCTTCGAGGCGATCTACGACGACTTTCGGGACGGCCGCGTCGACGTGCTGGTCGGGACGCAGCTGGCCGCCAAGGGGTTGGACCTCCCCACCGTCACCCTGGCCGCGGTGATCGCCGCCGACGTCACCCTCAACCTGCCCGACTACCGCGCGCCGGAACGCACCTTCCAGCTCCTGGCGCAGGTCGCCGGCCGAGCCGGCAGGGGACCGCAGCCGGGCCGGGTCCTGATCCAGACCTACGCGGCCGACCACTACGCCGTTCGCGCCGCCGCGCAGCTCGACGTCGACGGATTCGCTGACCAGGAGCTGCTGCGACGACGCCTGCTGGGCTACCCGCCGGCGACCGTGCTGGCCCGGCTGCTGGTCGCCGACCCGGACCGGGGACGGGCGGAGACCAGGGGGCGCGAGGCTGCGGGCGCGGTGGCGGTCCCCGGGGTAGACGTCAGCGGCCCGCTCCCGTCCTACGTTCCTCGTCGGGCCGGGCGATGGCGGTTCCAGGTCGTGCTGCGCGCATCCGATGAGGCACGGCGCGCGGCCGCGCTCGAGCTGGTTCCGGCGGGCGTTGCGATCGACGTCGACCCCGAATCGCTCCTGTAGCGCGCTCGAAGGACGCGGAACCGCCGTCGGTACAATACGGCCCATGATTTTGCGCCCGATCGTCACCGCCGAGGATCCGATCCTGCGGCAACGCGCCAAGAAGGTCACGCGCTTCGACGCATCGCTCCATCGGCTCCTGGAGGCGATGGTCCAGACCATGCGCGACGCACCGGGCATCGGCCTTGCGGCCAACCAGATCGGCGTGCCGCTGCAGGTTGCCGTAATCGAGCTCGAGGAGACGGTGACCGAGCTGATCAACCCGCAGATCGTGCGCGCCAGCGGCGTGGTTGAGGACTGGGAGGGCTGCCTGTCGATCCCCGGCTTCGTCGCCGAGGTGACCCGCAAGGCGAAGGTGACCGTCAAGGCGCGCGACCGGCATGGCAAGGAGTTCCGCGTCAAGGGTGAGGATCTCTTCGCGCGCGCGCTGCAGCACGAGATCGATCACCTGCATGGCGTCCTGTACATCGACTCCCTCGATTCGCTCGAAGAGCTGGTGCGCGTCAGCGACCGTCCGAGCGAGGTGGAGGAAACGACGACCGCGGGCATCTAGTGGCCCCACTCGGTCGCGTCGCATTCCTGGGCACGGGCTCGTTCGGCGTGCCGTTGCTGGCTCAGCTCCCGGACCTGTGCGATGACCTGCTGGTCGTCAGCCGACCCGACCGACCCGCCGGCCGCGGCCTCCAGCAGCGCCCCTCGCCGGTGGCGACGTGGGCGCGCGAGCATCAGCTGAACGTGGCGACGCCGGATCGGTTGCGGTCCGACGAGGGCCGAGCGTGCCTCCGTGACTTCGCTCCTGATGGCGTGCTGCTGGCGGCCTACGGCCAGCTGGTCCCGGTTGACCTCCTCGACGTGGCGCCCCGCCCGCCGCTGAACGTCCACCCCTCGCTCCTGCCGCGCCACCGCGGGGCAGCGCCGGTGGCATCCACCATCCTGGCCGGCGACCCTGAAGGAGGCGTGACCCTGATGGTGATGACCGCCGAGCTCGACGCCGGCCCGATCGTGGCGCAGTGGCCGGTCGCTCTCAACGGTCGCGAAAGCACCCCGGACCTGGAGGCGCGCCTCGCCAACCTGGCAGGCGCGGTCGTGCCGCCCGAGCTCGAGCGCTGGGCCGCGGGCGAGCTTGCAACGAGGCCGCAGGATGGGCGCGAGGCGACCATGATCCGACCCTTCCGCCGAGCCGATGGCTGGATCAACTGGGGGGAGAGCTCGACGGCGATCGATCGACGGGTGCGGGCCCTCCAACCCTGGCCCGGCGCTTGGACGACGATCGACGGCCGGCGCCTGCACATCCGGGCCGGGCACCCGGTGGCCGGGGTCGATGGGGTTCCCATCGGCGCACTCCTGCCGGGCGACTTGCCACGGGTTGCATGCGGACAGGGCGCACTGGCGCTCGACCTTGTCCAGCCCGAGGGGAGGCCGCCGATGGCCGCCGACGCCTGGCGTCGGGGCCTGTCGCGCGACCACGTCCTGCTCGGCGGCGGGGCTCCGCCCGCGTAGCGTCATCTTCACCTGGGCTTCATCAGGGCCTCGCAGACCCTCGGCTATACTCGGCTCGCTTCCAAGGAGGTAGCACGACAACACGATGTCTGGACTTCTGCCCTACCTGCTGCTGGTCATGCTTCCAAGCCTGGCCATCACCGGTTGGGCGGCGTGGCGCGTCCGCTCAACCTATGCCCGTTGGTCGAAGGTCGACTCGGGCATCGATCTGTCTGCATTCGACTTCGCCCGCCGGCTCCTCGACCGGCAGGGGCTCACCCACGTCAGCATCGAGCCCGTGCCTGGGCAGCTGACCGATCACTACGACCCAAGGGGCAAGGTGCTTCGCGTGAGCTCGGCAGTGGCGGGGAACGCCCAGCTCGGCCGATACGACCCGAGTGACCGCTCGATCGGATTTCCGCAGGGCTCGGGGAGCCTTTCGGTTGCCGCAGCGGCCGTGATCGCCCACGAGGTCGGACATGCGCTCCAGGATCGCGAGCGCGACCCATGGATGGCCGTCCGCCAGGCGATCGTGCCGGCCGCACAGCTCGGATCCGGGCTGGCCCCGTGGCTGATCATCGCCGGGGTCTGGTTCAGCCTCCTGCAGCTGGCGTGGGTCGGCCTGATCGTCTTCGGGGCCGCGGTCGCCTTCACGTTCATCACGCTGCCGGTCGAGATCGGCGCGTCCGGGAAGGCACTCGCCTTCGTCAGCAGCCTGGGCGTGACCGGCGAGCGCCAGACGGGCGCACGTGAGGTCTTGAAGGCAGCGGCCTGGACCTATGTCGCCGCGGCCCTTGCGGCGCTGTTGACCTTCTTCTACTACCTGATGCTGATCCTGGGGCGTCGTGACTGAACGTCCGCTCGTCGGTATCCAGCCGGCGATCAGCGAGATCGATCCCGAGAGGCTCACCGCGTGGCTCGCCGCCCGCGGTGAGCCCGCTTATCGGGCCGCCCAGGTCCTCGCCGGGGCGCATCGGCCCACCGCCGGGAGCCTTGACGACCTGACCGACCTGCCGCTCGCCCTGCGCTCGGCCGTGGCCGACGCGTTCCGCTTCTCGACCATCGCGGGCAGCCACGTCCTGGTGGCCGACGGGGGGCTGACCGCCAAGGCGGTCCACGAGCTGGCCGACGGGCAGCGGGTCGAGTCGGTGCTGATGCGCTATCCGTCACGCAACGGGGGAGCGACGCGCACCACGATCTGCATCAGCTCGCAGGCCGGCTGCGCCGTCGCCTGTCCCTTCTGTGCCACCGGGCAGGCGGGCTTCGGACGGCAGCTGACCGCCGGCGAGATCGTCGACCAGGTGCTGCACTGGCACCGCGAGCCGTGGTCGGCACTCGGCACCGACTGGCGCCCCGGGGCACATCGCGGCCACTACAACATCGTCTTCATGGGCATGGGCGAGCCGCTGAACAACGCCGATCGGGTCTTCGCGGCGGTGCACCTCCTCAACGACGCAACGCGGCTCGGCATCGGCGCCCGACACATCACGATAAGCACCTCGGGCGTGGTGCCCGGCATCGACCGCATGGTGGAGGAGCTGCCCCAGGTCAACCTGGCGATCAGCCTCCACGCTGCCGACGACCGGCTCCGCGACGAGCTGGTGCCGATCAACCGCAAATGGCCGGTCGCCGAGGTGGTTGGCGCCGGTCGCCGCTTTGCGGCACGGACACGCCGACGAGTGAGCCTGGAATACGTCCTGATCGAGGGCGTGAATGATTCGCTGGAGCAGGCGGAAGGCCTCGCGGCAGTGGCCGCTGGCTGGCTGAGCCACGTCAACCTGATCCCGCTGAACCCGACGCCCGGCTCGCGCTGGAGCGGGACACCGGATGCCGGGGTTCGCGCCTTCGCTGCCACGATCCGCCAGGCCGGCGTGCCGGTCACGGTCCGCGACACCCGCGGCCGGGAGATCGAGGCAGCCTGCGGGCAGCTGCATGCCCAGCTGGCGGGGCGGCCACTCGCGACCCTGGCGGCTCCCGCGGGATGACCCCTCCTCCGCAGATCAGCGCAAGCCTCCTGAACGCCGATTTCGCGCGGCTAGGCGACGAGGTGCGCCGAGCGGTCGAGGGTGGCGTCGACTCCGTCCATCTCGACGTCATGGACGGTCACTTCGTCGACAACCTGACAATGGGGCCGGTGGTCGTCGAGGCGGTTCGACCCCTGGCGACGGTGCCGTACCACGCGCATCTGATGATCTCCCAGCCGCTCCGCCACGCCCAGGCATTCGCCGATGCCGGAAGCGACCTGATCGTGTTCCATGTCGAGGCGGAGGACGAGCCGAGGGCGGTGATCGACGCGATCAGGGGCTATGGTCGTTCGGTCGGGCTGGCCCTCAACCCCGAGACACCGGCGCAGGCCGTGCTGCCGTATCTCGAGCTGATCGACCTTCTGCTGGTCATGACCGTTCACCCGGGCCGCGGCGGACAGGCCTTCATCGCCGACGTCCTGCCCAAGATGGCGGAGCTGCGAGCCGAGATCGAGCGGCGTGGCCTTGACCTGCCGATCGGCGTGGACGGCGGGATCAACCTCGACACGATCGGCCCCGCGCACGCCGCGGGCGGCGAGGTGATGGTGGCCGGCTGGGCCCTCTACCAGCATGCCGGCGAGCTGGGGGCCACGGTCGCTGCGCTGCGCGCGGCCGCGGCGGCGGGGGCGCCGTGACGAGGTACCCGGGCGCTGCCGGGCAGCATCCGCGCGTCATCGTCGTCGTGTCGGCCCTGATCCTGGTCACCGCCTGCTCGGGGCCGCTGCCGCCTGACGGGAGCCCGACCCCCCGACCGCCTCGCGAGCTGACCATCACCATCGTCGATCGGACCACCGAGACCCCGGTCGCGAATGCGACGATCGAGGTCGGGGCAGCGTCGGCGACCACGTCCGCCGACGGCGCCGCCACCCTGACCGCGGTGCCGGGGACGGCGGTCGAGGCCGTGGCGGCTGGCTTCGACGCCGGGAGCGCCACCATCCCCGAGGGCGGACCGCTGACCATTCCCCTGCGGCCGAATGTCGTCAGCGGGCTGGTGCTCGATGGTGACGGGGCGCCGATCCGTGGAGCCCGGGTCTTCGTCGAGGGTGGCATCCCCGTGGTCACCGACCGGGCGGGCAACTATGCGTTGCCCGGCGTTCCCGAGCAGGGATCCCTCATCTACAAGGTGCCGGGCCATCGGCTTGGGGTGATCCCGATCGATGCCCACATGACGAAGGACGTCAGCCTGCCTGCCTTCGAGGCGAGGGCGCTGTACGCGCCGTCGGCCATCTTCGAGGCGGCCGGCCGCCTGGACGCGATGCTCGACCTGATCGACCGGACCGAGGTCAACGCCATGGTCATTGACGTCAAGGAGGCGAACGGCAACCTGTATTGGGCCACCGACCTACCGGCCGCGACGGCGGTTGGATCGGTCATGGATCAGCCGCTGTTTGCCCTGGACGAGCTGCTGCCTCGCCTGAAGGAGCGGGGGATCTACACCATCGCCCGGATGGTCGTCATGAAGGACAACACGCTCGGCAAGCAACGGCCTGAGCTCGCCGTCCGGAACACCGCCACCGGCGACCCGTGGCGCGACAACCGCGGCGGGATCTGGCTCGATCCGTACAACCCAGGCGTGGCCGAGTACATCGCCGCCCTCGCCGCCGACCTGGCCGCCAAGGGCTTCGACGAGGTGCAGCTCGACTACGTCCGCTTCTTCAGCGACGGCGACTACTCGGTGGCGGAGACCAACCTGCCGAACACCCAGTCATTCCGGCTGCCCGCCATCCGCCGGCTCTTCCGGCTCGTCTCCGATGCGCTTGCCCCGACGCGCACCTTCTTCGCGGCCGACGTCTTCCCGATCAGCTTCATCGCCTCCGACGACCAGGGGATCGGACAGCGGCCCGAGGTCATCATGCCGTACGTGGACTACTTCTCACCGATGGTCTATCCGAGCCACTACGGGCCTGGCACGTTTGGCTATGCCAATCCCAATGACTACCCGTACGAGGTGATCGACGCGACACTGGCGATCATGAACGAGCAGCGTACCGGGCTGCCGATGGTGATCCGTCCCTGGCTGCAGGACTTTGGCTTTGGTCCGTACCCGCCGTACACCGCCGGCCAGGTACTCGCCGAGATGCAGGCGGCGGCCGATAATGGGGCGCACGGCTGGATGATCTGGAACGCGACGGCCCGCTTCACCGAGTCGGCACTTGGCCCTCCGGTCGAGGGTGAGAGTGCCGGCCCCGTCACCAGCCCGCAGCCCTCGCCCTGACCGGCCATGCGCCTGGTCGTGCAGCGCGTCAGCCGAGCAGCGGTTCGTACCGGGGGCGTGACCCTGGGCGAGATCGGGCGCGGTTCGGCCGTGCTGGTCGGGATCGGCCTCGACGACACGCCTGAGCTGGTCGATCAGATGGCCGACAAGCTGGCCGGCCTGCGCTACTTTGACGACGCCGATGGCCGGACGAACCTGGCGATCGAGGATGCCGAGGGCGCGTACCTGGTGGTCAGCCAGTTCACCCTGCAGGCCGATCTGCGTCGCGGTCGACGGCCGGGTTTCACCCTTGCTGCTCCGCCAGAGGTGGCTGAGCCATTGGTGGCGCGGTTCGTCGAGAGACTTCGCGCAACGGGGCGAAGGGTAGAGACGGGGTCGTTCGGGGCGTTGATGGAGCTCGAGCTGGTGAACGATGGGCCGTTCACCCTGGTGCTGGACTCGAACGAGGCGGGCGGAGCGGCCTAGACCTTCTCGGAGGTCCGGATGCAGCGCGAGCAGGCCTTCACGCGGACCGGCGAGCCATTGCGCTGCACGACCATCGGGTGCAGGTTCGGCAGCCAGCGGCGAAGGGCTCGCTTGCGGTTCATGCCGACGGACTGCGGGTTCCAACCGGTGATTGGCTTCTTGCCGCAGATGTCGCAGGCGCGTGCCATTCGGGTCTCCATTCACGAACGAACCGGCGCACCGTTCCTCGGCGCCGCCGGAACGGGCCGATCCTAGCACGCTACGATCGGGGCATGCAATCGAGCGCGCCGACGCTTGTCATCATCTCGGGCGCTCCGGGGAGCGGGAAGACAACCCTGGCGCGCCGCCTGGCATCGATTCCGAAACTTGTGGTCGACACTACCGACGGTTGGCGCCCGTCATACGAGGAGGTCCGCGACTTCGCCGCCGTGCCGCGCGCAACCTTGCTCCGATGACCTCGGCATCTCACGCCGCTATTCGAGAACTGTCCGCGGATGACCTCGATCGGCCGATCCGCGTGGCAATGCCCGAGCTGGCCCGCGGCGCGGGTGCGCTCGCCCGGCTCGGCATCGCGACGCCGCGCCAGGCGCTCTTCTATCTGCCGTTCCGGTATGACGACTTCAGCGATCTGCGCACGCTCGGCGACCTCGTGCCCGACGAGAAGCAGTCCGCCCGCGTCCAGGTCGTCGACGTGACGGTCGAGAAGGGCTTCGGACGCCGACCGCAGCGCGTCATCGCGCAGCTGTCCGATCGAACGGGGACTGCCGAAGCGATCTGGTTCGGACGCCGATACGTCGAACGTCGCCTCGAACCTGGCGCCGAGATCGTGGTCAGCGGCAAGGTCACCCTCCGCGGATGGCGGCCGCAGTTCACGTCGCCCGAGTTCTCGCCGGTCGGCCACGACTCGGTGCACACCGCTCGCGTGGTGCCCGTCTACCGCCTGGTCGCCGGGGTCACCCAGCGTCGACTGCGCGAGCTGCTGGCACGCATCCTCGAGCGATCGCTGCCGGCCGTCAGCGACCCGCTCCAGCCACGCGAACGCGGCGACCTCGCCCCCCTGGCCGATGCCCTGTATGCCGCCCACTTCCCGGAAGAAGCCGCCGACGTGGCCGGGGCGCTCGACCGGCTCGCGTTCGACGAGCTGCTGGCGCTGCAGCTGACGATGGCCCAGGCCCGTGCCGCGCGCTCCGAGCAGCGGGCCGCCGCGGTGGCGATCGACGACGGCGAGCTGCGAGCCCTGGTTGCCGCCCTCCCGTTCACCCTGACCGGCGACCAGCGCCGGGCCGTGGATGAGATCGTCGCCGACCTTGCCGCCGACCAGCCGATGCGTCGCCTGCTGCAGGGCGACGTCGGCAGCGGCAAGACAGCGGTAGCCGCCGTGGCGCTCGCCGGCGTGGTTCGGGCCGGCTGGCAGGCTGCGTTGATGGCACCCACCGAGATCCTCGCCCGACAGCACCAGATCGGGCTTACCCCGCTCCTCGACGCGCTCGGCGTGCGCGCCGAGTTCCTGTCCGGTTCGCTCGCGCCGCCCGCCAAGCAGCGGATTCACGACGCGATCGAGGCTGGCGAGGCAGAGGTCGTGATCGGCACTCACGCGGTGCTGAGCGAGGCGGTCACCTTCCGCCGGCTCGGCCTCGCCGTGGTCGACGAACAGCATCGCTTCGGCGTTGCGCAGCGGGCAGCGCTGCAGGCCAAGGGTGGCGACCTGGAGCCGCACCTGCTAGCGCTGACGGCAACGCCGATCCCGCGCACCCTGGCACTCACCTTCTACGGCGACCTGGCGATCTCCACCATCCGCGAACTGCCGCCCGGCCGTCGCTCGATCCGCACCGAGATTCGGGACCGGGGTGCGCTGCCGCGAATTGAGGCCTTCCTGGCCTCCGAGGCGGAAGCCGGCCGCCAGGCATTCGTGGTGGTCCCGCTCGTCGCCGAGTCCGAGGCGCTGAGCGTGGCATCGGCCGAGGCGGAGGTCGAGCGACTTCGCAGCTCGCTGCCGAGCCTGGGGATCGGCCTGGTCCATGGCCAGCAGCGTGCGGACGAGCGCGACGCGACCATGGCGTCATTCGCCGCCGGCGAGCTCGACGTGTTGGTGGCCACCACCGTGATCGAGGTCGGCATCGACGTTCCGAACGCCTCGGTGATGCTGATCGAGGACGCGGAGCGCTTCGGCCTGGCACAGCTCCACCAGCTGCGCGGCCGGGTCGGTCGTGGCACGGATCAGTCGTTCTGCATCCTGCTCACCGACGTGGCGGATGAGCGGGCGCGCGAGCGGCTCGAGGTCGTCCGCGGCTCGAACGATGGGTTCGCCATCGCCGAGGCGGACCTGCGCCTGCGCGGCGCCGGCAACCTTCTCGGTACACGACAGTCGGGCCTGCCGCCGCTTCGCGTGGCCTCGCTCTTCGAGCCGCGGCACCTGGCGCTGGCGGAGCGTGCCGGCAAGCTCGCTCGCGACCTGGTGGCGGCCGACCCCGGCCTGGCGTCGCGCCCCGCCCTCGCCCAGTTGCGCGACGATTTCAGCGCGGCCGAGGACGAGGGGGATGCCGCCTGATGCGGGTCATCGCCGGCTCGGCCGGTGGCTCCCAGCTCGTGGCGCCGCGCGATCCTGGCACTCGCCCGATCGCCGATCGCGTGAAGGAGACCCTCTTCGCCATCCTCGCTGACCGGGTCGTCGAGGCGACCACGCTCGACCTGTACGCCGGCAGCGGCGCGATCGGGATCGAGGCCCTCTCGCGCGGCGCCGCGCACTGCGACTTCGTGGACCACGCCCGCCTGGCCGTCGCGGCCATCCGCGAAAACCTGCGCCGGACCGGATTCGAGGATCGAGCATCGGTGCACTCGGTCGACGTCGTGCGGTATCTCGATCGCGCAGCCGAGGGTGGCTACGACCTGGTCTTTCTCGATCCGCCGTATGAGGAGCGTGCTATCCTCGCGCCGCTCGAGCGCCTGGTGCCGCACCTTGCCCCGGGCGCAGCGGTGATTGTCAAGCACTTCTGGCGCACGCCGATCCCGGTGCCGTCCGGGCTGACAAGCTGGCGCGAGCGACGGTTCGGCGAGACCGCGCTGACCTTTCTGGCAGTGACCAGCGGGGCCGATGAGATGGAGGAGCCATGAGCCGCGTCGCCGTCTTCCCCGGCTCGTTCGACCCGATGACGAACGCCCACCTGGACGTCGCACGCCGGGCGGCCACGCTCTTCGATCGGCTCGTGATTGGCGTCCTGAACAACCCGCGCAAAGCACCCCTCTTCAGCATGGAGGAGCGCATGGAGCAGATCAGCGCCGCGGTCGCTGACCTTGGCGAGCACGTGGAGGTGGCCGGATTCGACGGGCTGACCGTCGACTTCGCCGAACGGCATCGCGCCGGGTTCATCGTGCGTGGCCTGCGGGCGGTCAGCGACTTTGAGGCCGAGCTGCAGATGGCGCACACCAACCGCAAGCTCCGACCCGGTGTCGACACCGTCTTCCTGATGTCGGCGCTCGAGTTCGGGTATCTGTCCAGCAGCCTGGCCAAGGAGGTGGCCCAGTTCGGCGGTGAGATCGCCGGCATGGTGCCGCCTCCGGTGGCCGACGCACTCCGCCGTCGCTTCGCGCCTTCGGGCTGAGCGCGTCCGCGGGGCTATAATCCGCGCCACATACGACCCGCGCGGAGGGGTAGTCACGGACATCATCTTCCTGGTGGAACGGCTGGAGTCGCTGGCTGCCAGCGCCAGAAAGCTGCCCCTCACCAACAACGTGGTGCTCGATCAGTCAGCCGTGCTGGAACTGATCGACCAGCTCCGCGCCGCGGTCCCGCCCGAGGTGAGCCAGGCTCGCCGCGTGACCGAGGAGGCGGGCCGCATCACGGAACGCGCACGCGACGAGAGCGACGCCATCATCGCCCGTGCCCAGGAGCAGGCGGCCCGCATGCTCGAGGAGCGTGAGCTGGTGGCGATGGCGAAGCAGCGCGCCGCCGAGATCATCGACACGACGACACGCGAGGCAGCTGAGATCCGGCGAGGCGCCGACGAATACGCCGCCGGCGTCCTGATCCGCCTCGAGGGCGAATGCATCAAGGCGCTCACCTCGATCAAGCGCGGCATCGACATGCTCGACGAGCGCTACCGGCCGCCTCGCCCGGCAGAGACCGACGGGGTGCCGATCGTCGAGGCAGAGCACGAGCCGCTGGGTTCCGCCATCCGCCCGTGATGCTCCTCAACGTGGCGGGCATGCTCCAGGAGGCGCCTGGAGCGACCCGCGAGGTGGCCCTGCGCGACCGATACCTCGCTGTCGGCTCGGACGTGGAGCTGGCGGGCCCGGTCGACGGCCGGATCCGCCTGCAGCGCACCAATCGCGGCATCCTGCTCCGCGGCTCCGTCCAGGCGCCACTGCGGCGGACCTGCTCGCGCTGCCTGGAGCCGTTCGTCGAGTCCGTTCGGGTCGAGCTCTCCGAGGAGTACCTGCCGTCGCTCGATCCGCTCCACGGCGTTCCGCTGCCGCCTCCCCCGGCCGACGAGACGGCCCTCCGAATCGATGCGCACCACCAGATCGATCTTGGGCCGGTCCTGCATGACGAGCTGGCGCTCACCGAGCCGATGCATCCGCTCTGTCGGCCGGACTGCCCGGGGCTCTGCGCAGGCTGTGGCCGCAGGATGGACGTCGGAAGCTGCTCGTGCGAGGTCGTCGAGCCGGATGAGCGGCTGGCGGTCCTCGCGCGCCTCCTGGATGGCAAGCTACGCTGAGCGCCCGGGTCGTCGCTCGCCGGTCGCGCGATCGGCGGCTATACTGCGGCGTCCATCAGCACCAAGGGTAGGAGTCGCGCGTGGGCGTTCCCAAGCGAAAGGTCTCGAAGGCACGTCAGGGCGAGCGTCGCTCGCACCTGGCCATCAGCGCGCCGCCGCTGGTCGAGTGCACGCATTGCCACGAGCTGAAGCTGGCGCACCACGTCTGCCCGACCTGCGGCTACTACGACGGTCGCGAGGCCGTGACGATCGAATCGACCGCGCCGGCCGAAGGCCAGCGCTGACGCGGCGGGTCTGATGCGCATCGCGGTCGACGCGATGGGCGGCGATTTCGCTCCGCGCGAGATCGTCCGGGGCGCCATCACGTATGCCGCCGGCCATGCCGACGAGGTGATCCTCGCCGGCGACGTTCCTCGCATCGAGGCCGAGATCGCGGAATTCGGCCGCGGACACCCCGCCAGCGTCTCGTTCGTCGATGCGCCCGAGGTGATCGGGATGGGGGAGCATCCGGCGTCTGCATTGCGGGCCAAGCGGCGTGCGTCGATTCGCGTCGCGACCGACCTGGTCCGGGACGGACTGGCTAACGCCGTGGTGAGCGCCGGGTCGACCGGGGCGACGATGGCGGCTGCGGTCGTCCGACTTGGCCGCATCGAAGGGATCGATCGACCGGCCCTGGCCGCTCACGTGGTCACCGCCAGCGGCCCGATCCTGCTCCTCGACGCGGGTGCCAACGTGGACTCGGACGCCACGAATCTCGTGCATTTCGCGGTGATGGGCTCGATCTACGCCGAGCAGGTGCTTAAGGTGCCGCGCCCGCGGATCGGCCTGTTGAACATCGGCGAGGAGGAGGAGAAGGGGAACGCGGTCGTGCGCGAGGCGCATCGCGAGCTGCGCGAGATCGGCCTGAACTTCGTCGGCAACGTCGAGGGAAATGACCTGATCGGGCATGTCGCCGACGTGGTGGTGTGCGATGGCTTTGTCGGAAACGTCGTGATCAAGTTCTTCGAGGGCCTGTCCAGCTACATCTTCCGCTCGCTGCGCACCGACCTGCAGCAGGGGCCGATGGCGCCGCTGGCACTACTCGCCCTCAAGCCCGGCTTTGACCGCATGAAGGCCCGCTTCGACTACGAGCGCTACGGCGGCGCACCCCTGCTCGGCGTGCGCGGCGTGAGCATCGTCACCCACGGACGGGCGCGGGCGCGGATGATCGAGAACGCGATCCGCGTCGCCTCTGAGGCGGCCACCGCCCGCATCCCGGACGAGATCGCGGACTGGACCCGGAGCCACCCTGCCCTGGCGCGGCGAGACGCTGGCGGGCTGGTGGCCGGCGAGACCGAGCCGCTGGTCGCCGGCCAGGGAGCCGAGACCTGACCAGCGCTCCCTCTGGCCAGCGGCGGCGCGCCCGGTCGCGACCCGGCCTGCAGGCCCGTCGGCTGGCGCTGCTGGCACTCTTCGAGGACGAGTTTCGACCCGCCCAGGCGATCGCTGCGTTGGAGCGGCTGGCGGCCGAGGAGGGGAGCGGTGAGGCCGCCGTCGAGCATGCCCGCGCCATCGTCAGCGGCGTGCTCGCCAGGCGGCACGAGCTGGACGATCGCATCGCGACGCTGGCGCCGGCGATCCCCGTCAGCGAGCTCGGCAGGGTCGAGCGCACCATCCTCCGGAGCGCGCTTTGGGAGGTGCTATACTCCGCCGCGACCTCGAGCCGGGAGACGATCCACGACGCCGTTTCCCTTGCCCGGACGTACTCCGGGGACGCGGCTCGCCGCCTCGTGAACGGCGTCCTGGGAAGCGTTGCCAGATCATCGCCTGGAGGAGCCTGACGGTGGCCGACGGAACCACATTCGACCGACTCAAGAAGCTGATCGTCGAGCAGCTCGGCGTCGATGAAGAGGAGGTCACCCCGACCGCCTCATTCGTCGAGGACCTGAATGCCGACTCGCTTGACCTCGTGGAGCTGATCATGAGCCTCGAGGAGGAGTTCGGCATGGAGATCTCCGACGAGGACGCCGAGAAGATCCAGAAGGTCTCGGACGCGGTCGAATTCATCGAGGAGCACCAGCAGTAACGATCGGGGCCATGGCCAGTCCGCCTATCGACGAGCTGGGTGAACGACTCGGCATCGTCCTGCGGGACCCGGAGGCCATCCGCCAGGCGTTCGTCCACAGCTCCTTCCTCAACGAGAATCCGGGCGCTGCGCTCGGGCACAACGAGCGCCTCGAATTCCTCGGTGACGCCGTCATCGGCCAGGTCGTGAGCCGCCTGCTGTACGACCAGTTCCCGGAAGAGGACGAGGGCTTCCTGACTGCCCGTCGCGCGGCACTCGTCAACCGTGACTCGCTGGCGCAGATCGCCGTGGAGATCGAGCTGGACCGGTACATCATGCTCGGAAGGGGCGAGGCCGAGGCGGGGGGCGCGGCGCGTCCGTCCCTGCTGGCCGCGACCTTCGAGGCGGTCGCCGGGGCGGTTGCGCTGAGCGAGGGGCTCGCCCGCACGCAGGCATGGCTGCGGCGCATATTCACCGCCCGCCTCCGCCACGACGGGGAGCTCGAACCGCCCAAGAGCGCAAAGAGCCGGCTGCAGGAGTGGACCCAGCGGCATCACCGCCAGAAGCCGCTCTATGAGCTGCTCGAGGTCGCCGGTCCGGCGCACCGCCACGCGTTCACCGTCACCGCCGTGGTCGACGGGCGTCGGATCGGGGTTGGCCAGGGCTCGAGCCGGCAGCGGGCCGAGGAGGCAGCCGCCGCGCTCACACTGGCCCAGCTCGAGAACGACGCGCGGGGCGCCGGGAGTGCCCGATGAGCCGGCTGAAGGAGCTTCGCCTGCACGGCTTCAAGACGTTCGCGGACCCGACGGTCTTCGCCTTTGAGCGGGGCGTCACGGCCGTGATCGGGCCGAACGGGTCCGGCAAGAGCAACATGGCCGATGCCGTCCGCTGGGTCCTCGGCGAGCAGTCGAACCGGTCACTCCGCACCCGCCGGGCCGACGACGTCATCTTCGCCGGCAGCCAGGGGCGCCGGCCTCAGGGCCTGGCCGAGGTGATCCTGACCCTGGACAACAGCGACGGCTGGCTTCCGATCGAGTTCGGCGAGGTTTCGATCGGGCGTCGCGCCTACCGATCGGGCGAGACGGAGTACCTGGTCAACGGCGCGCGCGCCCGCCTCAAGGATGTGATCGACCTGCTGGCCGGCGGACGCCTCGGGGCCAACGAGCTGGTGGTCGTCGGCCAGGGCACCGTCGATGCCGCGCTGTCGCTCCGCCCCGATGAGCGTCGCCAGCTCTTCGAGGAGGCAGCCGGGGTCAAGAACCTGCAGGTCCGAAAGAACGAGGCGCTGGCGCGGCTAGCGCGCGCGGGCGACAACCTGTCGCGTGTCGGCGACCTGATCAGCGAGCTGAAGCCGCAGGTGCGCCGGCTGGCCCTCCAGGCGCAGCACCAGCAGGAGCACGACGCCCTCGGCCGGCGCGCCCGCGCGCTGGTGGTCGAGGTCCATCGCCGGCAGGAGGCCGAGGCGCGCACGGCCCTCGGCGAGGCTCGTCGTCGTGCCGCGGCTGCCGAGGCTGCGCTCGAGGAGCAGCGTGGAGCAGAGACGGCGGGTCGCGCCGCGATCGCCCAGGCGGAGGTCGGCTACTGGGCCGCCGAGGGTGCCGCTCGGCAGGCGGCCGAGCGCCGCGAGGTCTCACGTGAGGCAGCCATTCGGGCCGAGGCCAGGGCGGAGTCGATCGGCCGCCGCCAGGCCGAGCTTACGACGGCGATCGCCCAGGCGGAGGCAGACCTGGCCGCCGCCATCGCCGACCTCGATGCGGCCGAAGCCGCTCCGGATGCGGGTGCCTCGGAGCGACGTTCCGCCGCCGCGGCCGCCGAGGCGCGCTGGCGTGCCGCAGTGTCGGAGCTCGAGGAGGCGGACCGGGCGACGATCGAGGCTCAGGAGGCGCTCGCTGCCGCCCGAAGCGCGACCGCCGCTCAGATCGCGCGTGATGCGCAGGTGGACGAGACCGTGGCGCGCGCGACGGCACGGCGAGACCGAATCGAGCATGAGCTGACCGCGGCCGCCGCGGCTGCACGCCAGGCCGCAGGGGAGCTCGAGCCCGCGCGTCGCGGGCTCGCAGCGGCGGGGCTGCGGGAGACGGACGCGAACGCGGCGTCCGAGGCTGCGCGCCGCGGCCTCGACGAGGCTGAGCCGAGGGCGGAATCTGCCCGCCAGCGCGCCACGGCGCTGGCCGAGCGGGTCGGCGGCCTGCGCGCGGAGCTGGAGACGCTCCGCGAACGCGCCGAGGGAACGGGGCAGCTCGGCGCTCGACTGGGCAGCGCCGGCTGGCGGGCCCTGGTCGAAGCGATCGATCCGCCGGCACACGCCTGGCCGGCGGTCGAAGCGCTGGTCGGTGGCGAGCTGCAGCAGGCGCTCATCTGGCAGGACGCGGACCTGCTCGCCCACCTGGCCGATACGCGCGGCGCCGCGCGGCTCGTGGTC
>JBBDNI010000032.1:0-17338 GCA_040877645.1 Chloroflexota bacterium | reverse complement strand
TGGCCGACATCGACAAGGAGACGGTCGACTTCGTCGACAACTACGACGGCCGCCTGCGGGAGCCGACCGTTCTGCCTGCACGGTTACCGAACCTGCTCATCAACGGCAGCTCCGGGATCGCGGTCGGGATGGCCACCAATATCCCCCCGCACAACCTGACCGAGATCTGCAACGCGGTCATCGCCCTGATCGACAACCCGCAGATGACCGTCGATGAGCTGTGCGAGATCGTGCACGGCCCTGACTTCCCGACCGGCGGCACGATCTTCCGCTTCGAGGACCAGCGCAACACGGTGACGGGCGAGAAGGAGCGGGTCGACGTCATCCGCCATATGTACGCCACCGGCCGCGGCCGAGTGGTCATCCGCGGCCAGGTTGCGTTCGAGGACGACGCACGCGGGCGCATCTCGGTGGTGATCACCGAGCTGCCGTACCAGGTCAACAAGACGACCCTGATCGAGAAGATGGCCGAGCTGGTCGGATCGAAGCGGATCACCGACGTGAGCGACATTCGCGACGAAAGCGACAGGACGGGCATGCGGATCGTGATCGAGATCAAGCGGGACGGCTCGCCGCACACCGTCATGCAACAGCTCTTCAAGCACACCGCACTGCAGACCACCTTCAGCGCCAACGTGCTGGCGCTCGTTGACGGGCAGCCGCAGACCCTCGGCCTGAAGCGGATGCTCGAGCACTACATCACCTACCGGCGCGAGGTGATCCGGCGCCGCACCGAGTTCGACCTGGCGCGCGCCCAGGAGCGTGCCCACATCCTGGAAGGGCTGAAGATCGCGCTCGACCACCTCGACGAGGTGATCAAGACGATCCGGGCATCGGCCGACGCCGACGCCGCACGCGAGGCGCTCGTCAAGCGCTTCAAGCTCAGCGAGGCGCAGGCCAACGCGATCCTGGAGATGCAGCTCCGCCGGCTGGCCGCCCTCGAGCGCAAGAAGATCGAGGACGAGTACGAGCAGGTGATCCGCCTGATCGCCGAGCTCGAGGACCTGCTCGGCAACCCGCGCAAGATCCTCAGCGTGATCCGCGACGAGCTCGAGGAGCTGGTGCGCAAGTACGGCAACGACCGGAAGACGCGCATCCAGTCGGACGCCAACCGCGAGCTGACCGCCGAGGACCTGGTCGCCGCCGAGGACGTGGTCGTCACGCTGTCGCAGCGTGGCTACATCAAGCGCCAGCAGATCGGCACCTTCCGGTCGCAGCGGCGCGGCGGCAAGGGCAAGCTGGCGATGATCACGCGCGAAGAGGACGCGGTTCGCCACCTGATGGTCGCGAACACGCACGACAACATCCTCTTCTTCACCAACCGCGGGCGGGTCTTCATCACCAAGGTCCACACCCTGCCCGAGGCGAGCCGCCAGGCGAAGGGGCTGCCGATCATCAACCTGCCGGGCGTGATGGTCGACCAAGGCGAGTACGTCAGCGCCATCATCACGATCCCGCAGTTCGAGCCCGATCACTACATGGCCATGGCCACCCGGGGCGGGAAGATCAAGAAGACCTCGCTGGCGGAGTACGCCAAGATTCGCAGCAACGGCCTGATCGCGATCAGCCTGGTCGAGGGCGATGAGCTGCGCTGGGTCGGCCTCACCGACGGGCAGAACGACATCATCCTGGCCACCCGCAACGGGCAGGCGGCACGCTTCCACGAGACCGAGGTGCGGCCGATGGGCCGTGACACACGTGGCGTGACCGGCATCCGACTGCGCGGCGACGACGAGGTGATCGGGATGGAGGTCGTCGCACCGGGTGCCGAGCTCCTGGTCGTCACAGAGCAGGGATACGGCAAGCGAACGGTCCTCGACGACTTCCCGGTGAAGCACCGCGCCACCGGCGGCGTGATCGCCAACTCGCTCAACGCGGAGACCGGCAAGGTCGCCGCGGTGCGGGTGGTCGGCCGCGAGGACGAGGAGCTGATGCTGATCACCGAGGAGGGGACGATCCTTCGCACCGAGGTGAGCAGCGTGAATCGCTACCGCCGCGCATCACGCGGCGTGACCGTCATGAAGCCCGGAGAAGGTGATCGGATCGTGTCGATCACCGTGTTCGTCGACGATCGGCCGCTGAACGGCGAGGACGACGCGGAAACCGAGGGCTGATCTGCGCCCCGGAGCGACTAGAATCGGCCGGCGAGACCAACCGCACCGGAGTTCCGAGTGTACGCCGACGAGTTCAGCATCTACGCCGGCAATGCCAACAAGCCGCTCGCCGACCAGATCTGCCGCTACCTGCGCACCGAGCGCGGCAAGGCGGAGGTCTTCAAGTTCGCCAACGACAACATCTTCGTGCGCGTGATGGAGAACGTCCGCGAGCAGGACGTCTTCCTGGTCCAGCCGACCTGCCGGCCGGTGAACGACTCGATCATGGAGCTGCTGATCATGATCGACGCCTTCAAGCGCGCCAGCGCGGGACGCATCACGGCGGTGATGCCGTACTACTCCTACGGCCGCTCCGACAAGAAGGACCAGCCGCGGGTGCCGATCACGGCTCGCCTGATCGCCGACATGCTCACCGTCGCCGGCGCCGATCGGGTCCTCACCATGGACCTTCACCAGGGACAGATCCAGGGCTTCTTCAGCATCCCGGTCGACGAGCTGACCGCAGTCAACATCCTGTCCCGCTACATCCGCGAGAAGAACCTGCCCGATATCGTGGTGGTCAGCGAGCTCGGCTTCGCCAAGAGGGCCCGCAACTTCGCCGAGCTCCTGCAGGCGCCGCTCGCGATCGTCGAGAAGCGGCGCGTCGGCAACGAGGACAAGACCGAGCTGATGAACATCATCGGCGAGGTGGAAGGCCGGACCGCGGTCATCATCGACGATGAGATCGACACCGCCGGATCGCTGTTGGAGGCGGTCGCTGCCCTGGTCGCCGAGGGAGCCAAAGCCGTCTACTCGTGCGCCACCCATGGTGTCTTCTCGGACACGTCGCTGGAGAAGATCGAGGCCAGCCCGATCACCGAGGTGATCGTCACCGACACCATCCCGCTGCCCGCCAACGCGGACCGGGAGAAGATCACCGTCCTCTCCATCGCGCCGCTCTTCGGCGAGGCGATCAAGCGCATCCACCGTGGCTCGAGCGTCGGGGCCCTCTTCTCGTCGGAGGTGCAGCTGGTGGAGGAGATGACCTTCTGGGACAGCCACGCCGAGGAGGAGCCGCCCGCGGCCTCAGCCGAGGGGTAGGCCAGGCCCTCGGGCCGATCGGCGGCGGAGGGGTCGCCGAGCTCATCGGGCTATACTCGATCTCCCCATGTTGAAGTTCCTCTCCAGGCTGTCGGACTCGAATGAGCGCGAGGTCCGGCGCTTCGAACCCACCGTCACGCGCATCAACGAGCTCGAGCCGGTCTTCACCGCCCTCTCCGACGAGGAGCTGCGCGGCAAGACCGAGGAGCTGCGCGAGCGCCTTCGCGAGGCGGTCGGCGACCTGCTGACGCCGATCGAGCAGCGCCCGCTCCCGCCCGAGGTGGAGGATGAGTCCGAGCTGACCGTCGCCGACCCGACACGCCTCAGCGAGGAGCGCAAGGAGCAGCATCGGCGCGAACGACGAATCATCGACGCCGCGCTCGACGAGCTGCTGCCGGAGGCCTTCGCGGCGGTCCGCGAAGCTATGCGCCGAGCGCTCGCCAAGCGGCACTACGACGTCCAGCTGGTCGGCGGCATGGTGCTCCACACTGGAGCCATCGCCGAGATGAAGACCGGCGAGGGGAAGACCTTCGTCGCGCCACTGGCGGCGTACCTCAACGGCCTGACCGGGCGAGGCGTGCACGTGGTCACCGTCAACGACTACCTCGCCAAGCGCGACGCGCAGTGGATCGGCCAGGTCTTCTGGAAGCTGGGAATGAGCGTCGGCTCGATCCAGCACGACGCCGCCTTCGTCGTCGATCCCGACCACCACCAGACCGATGAGCACCTGCGTGGCCTCCGGCCGGTCGCCCGGGGCGAGGCCTACGCGGCCGACGTCACCTACGGCACCAACAACGAGTTCGGCTTCGACTACCTGCGCGACAACCTGGTGATCGACCTGGCCGCCCGGGTGCAGCGCGGGCACTTCTTCGCGATCGTGGACGAGGTCGACAACATCCTCATCGACGAGGCGCGGACGCCACTGATCATCTCCGGCGCAGCCGAGGAGTCGGCCGACAAGTACGTCCAGTTCGCGCGCCTGGTGCCGCGCCTCGCGGCCGTCGAGGACTACATCGTCGACGAGAAGTTCCGCCAGGTCGCCATCACCGAGGCCGGCACGGACAAGATGGAGCGCTGGCTCGGCGTTGAAAACATGTTCGAGGACGACTTCAGCATGGCCCGCCACCTGGAGCAGGCGTTGAAGGCCGAGGCCCTCTACAAGCGCGACCGCGACTATGTCGTCAAGGACGACGAGGTGGTGATCGTCGACGAGTTCACCGGTCGCCTGATGCCGGGTCGCCGATGGAGCGAGGGTCTGCACCAGGCGGTCGAGGCCAAGGAGGGCGTGAAGATCCAGAACGAGTCCCGCACGCTGGCGACCATCACCTTCCAGAACTACTTCCGCATGTACGACAAGCTGGCTGGCATGACCGGAACGGCCGAGACCGAGGCGGAGGAGTTCCACAAGATCTACGACCTCGAGGTGATCGCGGTCCCCACCAACCGGCCGATGATCCGGGACGACTTCGCCGACCTCGTCTTCGCCAGCCAGAAGGGCAAATGGCAGGCGGTGGTCGACGAGATCGTCGAGGAACACGAGCGCGGCCGCCCGGTCCTGGTCGGCACCATCAGCGTCGAGGTGAGCGAGATGCTCGGCGAGATGCTGAAGCGGCGAGGGATCAAGCACAGCGTGCTGAACGCCAAGTTCCATGAGAAGGAAGCCGAGATCGTGGCCCAGGCCGGTCGCAGCGGGAATGTGGTGATCGCCACCAACATGGCCGGCCGCGGCACGGACATCATTCTGGGCGGCAACCCCGAGATGCTCGCGGCCGACCTGCTCCACAAGCGCGGCTCGAACGTCCTCGAGGCGACCCCCGAACAGTACGCCGCAGCGCTGGCCGAGGCGGATCGGCTGTGTGCCGAGGACCGGGACGTGGTGATCGCGGCCGGCGGCCTGCACATCGTCGGAACCGAGCGCCACGAGGCGCGCCGCATCGACAACCAGTTGCGCGGACGTGCAGGGCGGCAGGGCGACCCGGGTAGCACCCGCTTCTACCTGTCGCTGGAGGACGACCTGATGCGTCGATTCGCCAGCGACCGGGTGCAGTCGATCATGCGCACCCTCGGCTTCAACGACGAGACCGCCCTCGAGTCGCGCATGGTGAGCCGCACCATCGAGGGGGCACAGACGAGGGTCGAGGGATTCAACTTCGACACCCGCAAGCATGTCGTGCAGTACGACGACGTGATCAACCGGCAGCGCGAAACCATCTACCACGAGCGCGAGCGGATCATTCGCTCCGACGACCTCGCCCCGACCCTGCTCGCGATGCTCGAGGACGAGGTGCAGGCCCTGGTGTCCGAGCACACCGCGGGCGAGTTCGCCGCCGAGTGGAACCTCGAGGGGCTGAAGGCCCGGCTGCAGGCGATCCTGCCCACCCTCGACGCGCGCCAGCTGTCGACCATCGACGAGCTGCTCGACGCCGACCAGGTCGCCGCCGCGATCAGCCCCATGATCGAGGCCGCCTACGAGCGAAAGCAGACCGAGGTCGGCGAGGAGGGGATGCGCGTCCTGGAGCGCGTCGTGCTCCTGCGTGTGATCGACTCGCTGTGGGTCGAGCACCTGACCGCGATCGACGACATGCGGCGCGGGATCGGCCTGCGCGCCTACAGCCAGCGCGACCCGCTCAACGAGTTCAAGGTCGAGGGCTACCGGATGTTCGACGAGCTGAAGGCGACCATCCGGCACGACGTGACGCACACGATCTTCCGCGTCACCCTCACCCGCGAGCCGCAGCCCCGGCAACAGCGACCGATGCTCGAGAGCCGGCCCGATGTCACCGGCGCAGCCGCGGCGGCCACCGCCACGGCCGTCGCCACCGGTGGCAATGGCGCCCGGCCCGCGGGGCAGGCGCAGTCCGGGCCAAAGCTCGGGCGCAACGATCCGTGCTGGTGTGGATCGGGGAAGAAGTACAAGCGCTGCCATGGGGCCTGATCTCAGCGCCCGATCGTCGGGGTTGGCGAACCGCCTCGGACCGGCTACCATAGGAGCTCAGGATCGCGAGGCGCGCTGACCTCGCGGTTTCACGCAAGTGGAGAGCTACGTGAAGCAACTGACCACCCCTCGTCGAGGTCCGGACCCCCTCCTGGCCCCCACCCCCCCAACGACCTCGCTCCCGCTGGTCACCCGCTTCCGAGACCCAGAACTCCCCTACGAGGACCTCATCGTCTGCGAGCGCGACTGCATGCGCTGCAGCTACGCGATGACCCTCGACTGCGACGGCAACTGCGGCTCGTGCCCGCGGCAGACCTACTGCCCGTGCGTCAACCCGGCGAAGATCCGGAGCAAGAGCGTGCGGCTGACCGAGATGGAGCTCCCGATGGTCGTGGCCGTTGGACGCAATTAAGGACGAGGCGCTCCGCCTGGCGCGCCTCGTGGCCGATACGGCGGTGCGGCTTTGACCTCCCCGCCAAGGATATCGAGCTCGCGGAGCTGACCTCGCGCTCCGCGGACCCCGGACTCTGGGATGACCCCGCCGCGGCACAGGCGCTGCTTCGTCGCGCCGACGAGCTGCGCGAGGAGATCGGCGCCTGGCGCCACCTCGAGGCGCGTGCGCGCTCGCTCGCCGAGATCGCTGAGCTGGCCGCGGCCGAGCCGGACCGCGGCGAAACGATGGCGGCCGACCTGGGTCGCGACCTTGCCGCCCTCTCCGCCGACTGGACCCGGATGGAGGGCCAGCTGATGATGTCCGAACCATATGACGAGCGGCCGGCCATCGTATCGGTGCATGCTGGTGCCGGCGGAACCGAGAGCCAGGACTGGGCTGAGATGCTGCTGCGGATGTACCTGCGCTGGGCCGAGCGCGATCGTCGTCGGACCGAGATCCTCGACCAGACCGAGGGCGAGGAGGCGGGGCTGAAGAGCGTCACCTTCACCGTCGGCGGGCGGTGGGCCTACGGCCGGCTGAAGAGTGAGCGGGGCGTGCATCGGCTGGTCAGGATCAGCCCGTTCGACTCGCAGAAGCGCCGCCACACCAGCTTCGCGCTGGTCGAGGTGATGCCCGAGGTGCCCGAGGACGCGGCGATCGAGATCGACGAGAAGGACCTGCGGGTCGACACCTATCGGGCCAGCGGGGCGGGCGGGCAGCACGTCAACAAGACCGACTCGGCGGTGCGTCTCACCCACCTCCCGACCGGCATCGTGGTGACCTGCCAGAACGAGCGCAGCCAGACCCAGAACCGGGAGCGGGCGATGGCAGTCCTGCGCGCCAAGCTGGTCGAGCGCCAGCAGGAGGAGCGCGAGGTCGAGATGGCCAGGCTCCGCGGCCAGCATGTCGAGGCGGGCTGGGGGAACCAGATCCGCAGCTACGTGCTCCAGCCGTACACCATGGTCAAGGACCTGCGCACGGGGGTCGAGACATCGAATCCGACGGCGGTGCTCGATGGCGACATCGACCCGTTCATCGACGGCTACCTGCGCTCGCGGATCGGGGAGACGGCCGCCATATGACGGGCATCCTGCAACGCCCGTATGTGGCCCGCCCGGCCGCGGCTGAGCCGGTGATCAGCATGGTCGACGTCGGCATGACCTACCCGAACGGCAAGGTGGCCCTGGTCGACGTCAACGTCAGCATCCCGGCCGGCGACTTCGTGTTTCTGGTCGGGCCGTCCGGCGCCGGCAAGAGCACCTTCATCCGGCTCCTCATCCGCGAGCAGCTGGCGACCTCCGGGCGCGTCGTGGTGGCGGGCCGCGACCTGGCGACCATGCGTCGCGGCCAGGTCCCCGGCCTGCGCCGCCGGATCGGCATCGTCTTCCAGGACTTCCGGCTCCTGCCCGCCAAGACGGTCTTCGAGAACGTGGCTTTCGCACTCGAGGTGACCGGCGCCACGAGCGCCGAGATCCGCGAGCGCGTGCCGCGCCTGCTGAGCCTGGTCGGGCTGCACGAGCACGACGAGCACCTGCCGGCGCAGCTCTCCGGAGGTGAGCAGCAGCGCACGGCCATCGCCCGCGCGCTGGTCCACGATCCGGCGATGCTGATCGCCGACGAGCCGACGGGGAACCTCGACCCGGTCACCAGCTGGGACCTGATCCAACTCCTGATCCAGATCAACGCCATGGGCACCACCGTCCTGATGGCCACCCACAACCAGGAGATCGTCAACGCCATGCGCCGGCGCGTGTTGGCGCTCGAGCACGGGACGCTGGTCCGCGACGAGTCGAGCGCGGCGTACGAGCGGGAGTACTAGGCCGATGCGCCCCTTCCGCTTCGCGGCCTTCACCGTGGTCCGCGCCTGGCAGGGCTTCTGGCGCAACGCGATGATGAGCCTGGCCGCCACTGCCACCGTGGTGCTGATGCTGGTACTGCTCTCCGGCCTCTTCATCGTGCTCGGCGGGCTGGACAGCGGCCTGCGATTCATCGAGAGCAAGGTCGGCGTCACCGCGCGCCTGATCGACGACCTTCCCCAGGCGGAGCTCGACGTGCTGTTGGCCGACATTCGAGCGCTGCCCGGCGTGAGGAAGGTCGAGTACGTCAGCCCCGAGGTGGCCCTCGAGCGCCTGAGGGAAGCGTATCGGGAACAGGGCCTGACGCTCGACCTCGGGGGTGCCCAGATCACCCTCTACGCCAGTGTGGAGGTCGCTCTCACTGACCCGAACTTCGCCGGCAGCGTCGTGGAGGCGCTTACGGGCCGCCCGGAGGTCGAACTGATCACCACCCGGCAGGTGGACTACGAGAAACTGCTGGGGATCATCGGCGCCATTCGCACGGTGGGCATCGCCGCCCTGGTGCTGGTCGGCCTGACCGTGCTGTTCATGATTGTGAACATGATCCGGATCGCGGTCTACAGCCGGTCCGGCGAGATCGAGATCATGCGACTGGTGGGAGCCAGCGACTCGTTCATCCGCTGGCCGTTCATCCTCGAGGGGATCCTGTGCGGCTTCATCGGTGCCGTGGTCACCATCATCCTGGTGGCCATTGTCTGGGAGCCGATCCAGCCGATCATGGTGCGTGTCTTCCAGATGCCGACCGCGGTGAGCAGCCAGTTCCTGGCAGTGCTGTCGGCGGTCGTGCTCGGCGTCGGCCTGGGCGTTGGGGCGATCGGGAGCTGGATCAGCGTGCGCGCGAACCTGTCATCCGCAACGTAGCGCGGACGATCCGGTAAGCGAAACGTAATGGGGGCGTAACCGGGTCCCCGGCGACCCGGTGCTACACTCCGGCGCCGTTATGACCGACCAGCCGCCGCCAACGCTCCCGACCACGCCTCCGCTGATGCCCCCCGGCGAGCGGCGGCCGGCGGTTACCTGGATCGTCTCGCTGGTCCTGGCCAGCATGCTCGGGGCCCTGCTCTTCGCCGGCGGGTACCTGGCGGCCGGCGCCGATCGATCCCAGGCAACCTGCTCCGCTCCAAGCGAGGCCTTCGCCGCCCTGTGCGAGGCGTACGACAAGCTCCAGAAGGAGTACGTCGATCAGCTCGACGACCAGCAGCTGGTCGATGGCGCGCTGCGGGGCCTCTTCGAGTACGGTGTCCAGGATCCGTTCAGCGGCTACATGACGCCCGAGGAGTACCAGAGGGCGCTCGGCTCCCTTTCGGGCGAGTTCACGGGGATCGGCGCCGAGATGTCGGTCAAGAATCTCGAGAACCCCGACGACATCACCGCCTGCGCCCAGCTCTCCGACACGTGCGCGCTGGTGGTCGTCGCGCCGCTCGAGGATTCCCCGGCGCTGGCGGCGGGGCTGAAGTCAGGGGACGTCGTGCTTGAGGTGGACGGCGTCAGCGTCAACGGGTCCACCCTCCAGGAGCAGGTCGGCAGGGTCAGGGGCGAAGAGGGCACCGATGTGACCCTCACCCTGCGCCGCGGCGACCGCACCTTTGATCTGACCATCACCCGGGCGAAGATCACCACGCGCGAGGTGGACTCGGAGATGCTCGCCGGCAAGATCGGGTACATCGCCCTGCACGGGTTCAGCCCAGCCAGCAGCGACCAGTTCCACGAAGCGCTCGAGCAGCTCGTCGACGACGGGGCGGTGTCGATCATCTTCGATCTGCGTGACAATCCCGGCGGCTACATCGACGCCGCGCAGAAGATCGCGTCCGAGTTCATCGACTCGGGGCTGATCTTCACCCAGGAGTCTTCGGGTGACGAGGTCAAGCGCTGGGAGTCGACCGGGGACGGCGTCGCCACAGACCCGTCGCTGCCGGTCGTGCTGATGATCAACGGTGGCAGCGCCTCGGCCTCCGAGATCGTCGCCGCCGCGCTGCTCGAGCGGGACCGGGCCACGCTGATCGGCGCGCCGAGCTATGGCAAGAACACCGTCCAGGTCTGGGCCTCGCTGGAGAACGACGGCGGGGTCCGCATCACGATCTCACGCTGGTTCACCCCCGACCACAACTCTGTCGCCCCTGACGGCGTGCAGCCGGACATCGTGGTCGAGATCCCGGAGGACACACCGGCGGGTCAGGACCTCATCCTCGAGCGGGCGATCGAGGAGCTCAGCTCGCCATCCGCGGCGGCGCTGCACGCGTTGCGGGCGGCTGCCTGAGCGACCATTGCGCCCTGGCGGAGCGGCTGCTAGCATCCCGCGCAACGAAAGGAGGTGGTGTGCAGTGAGTAGTTCCTGTCACGCCACCACCGAGGGGGTGCGCTAGCACCCCGTCGCGTGGTAGCGACGAGAGAGCCGGCCGATACGGTCGGCTCTTTCATTTCCCCCTCCCCAGGCACGACGAGGATTCGAGCGAGAAGAGCCGATGCCCGACAAGACGGTCGCCGTCAATCGGCGTGCGCGCCATGACTACGCCATCGAGGAGACCCTCGAGGCGGGCATCGTGCTGACCGGGACCGAGATCAAGTCGATTCGCGCAGGTCGGGCCAACCTGGCCGAGGCCTATGCGCGGATCGAGCGCGGCGAGGCGTGGCTGATCGGGGCGCATATCGCCCCGTACGAGCAGGGGAACCGCAACAACCACGAGCCGACTCGCGTGCGCAAGCTGCTCCTGCATCGTGACCAGATCTCCGAGCTCATCGGGCGAACCCAGGCGAAGGGCTTCACGCTCGTCCCGCTGCGCCTGTACATCCAGCACGGCATCGCCAAGCTGGAGCTCGGCGTGGCCAAGGGCAAGAAGGAATACGACAAGCGGCGGACGATCGCCGAGCGCGACGCGCGCCGCGAGCTGGAGCGATCGACCAAGGAGCGCGTGCGCCTCTAGGGACCCGACTTCATGAGCTCGGTTCGGGAGCTCGAGGGGGCCCGTGCTATCATGAAGGCCGTATCGGTCCGTGGGGATGTCAGGTTTCGACAGGGCTCAGGGACCGGGAACTGCAGGTCGAGGTCGCCCGCAGGCCTCGTTAAACCGCGGGTAAAGCCAGTAACTGGCACGAATAGTTACGCCTTCGCCGCCTAAGTAGCGACGAACGCCGACACGGTCTCCTCCCGCCGGACCGTGAAGGCGTCATTTGGCGGGATGCGGCATCGCCGACTCCGGTGAGCGACGCCAAAGGGCCGCGAGGTCAGCCGGATAGCGAGCGGAGCACCCCGTCGGTCGGGGGCCCGCAGGCGAAGCTCGAAATTGGCCGGAAATGCCTGTAGCAGGTTCTCGGCGACTCGGTTCTGGACGGGGAGTTCGATTCTCCCCCATCTCCACCAGCTCTCATCTGACGGCGACCCAACGGGGGTCGCCGTTTTCGTGCGTGGCTCCCGATGACGCAATTCGGCTGTGCTAAGGTCGTGCTCGGCGGCGCGCCCATGTGGTTCCATTGTCGCCGCCATGCTGTGATGGGAGGCAGCTGGACCGATGGACAACTCCAAGCTCAATTCGAACGACAAGATGGCCCTCTACGCGTCGTTCGTGGTGGTGGTGACCGGGATCATCAGCATCACCAACGACTGGGGCAGCCTCGTCGCGCTGGCAATGGTGGGGGGCATCGGCATGGCGGTCGTGCTGCTGGCGCCGTCGATGATGCCGACCATGCGCCTGCCGGGCTCGAGGGGCAGCCTGCTGCTCATCACCGGTGGTGTCGCCGCGGTCGCGTGGGGGATCAGCGCGCTCACCTGGCTCGACTGGATCTTCCGCCACCTGGCCACCTTCGACACCCTCCAGTTCCTGGTCGGCCTGGTCGCAGCGCTGGTGTGCGGCTGGACCGGCTGGCAGGCATTCAAGGCCGAGGGCGGCAAGTTCAACGTCGGGACGGCGGGTGCCGGTTCTGCGGGGGCATCGCCGCCGCCCGCTGCACCGCCCGCGCCCCCGACGGATGCGTCCGCGCCGACGATGGGCGACGGCAGCTCCGGCGAGGATCGCCAGCCCTAGTCAACGATCCTGTTGGCGCGGGGCAGGGGCTCGCGGAACCGCGCAGCAGACCTATGAAGCGCCTGATGCCTGTGCTACGGTACCGGCCAAGCGGCACGCCCATGGCGCTCCACGCATCGTCGCCGCGCTAGTTTCGGAGGCTATCGATTCCATGGACTTCTCGAAGCTCAGCTCGAACGACAAGCTTGCTGTCTACGGCGCCGTGGCGGCGATCATCGGCGCATTTCTCAGCTTCGGAGGGGGAGGCTCGTTCGGCGTCCTGACCGGCATCGCCATGTTGGTGATCATCTTCCTGCCGCAGTTCTCGCCGACCACGACGCTTCCGGGATCGAAGGGCAGCCTGATGATGATCGTCGGCGGCGTGTCGGCCCTGAGCGCCGTGCTCGCCCTGCTCGCACTTCTCTCGCTGATGGGAGCCATCGGCATCTACGGCGGGACCTGGATCTTCGGACTGATTCTCAGCGTCGCCGGTGGACTGCTGATGGGATGGGCCAGCTGGCAGACCTTCCAGGCCGAGGGCGGCAAGTTCAACGTCGGGATGACCAGCGGCGGCTCCACGGCTGCCCCGCCGGCACCACCGGCCGCGCCCGCACCGCCCGCCCCCATGGCGCCGCCGGCCCCGCCGGCCCCACCCGCTCCGATGGCGCCGCCGACCTCACCGATGTCGGACCAGGGCAGCTCCGAGGACGACCGCCAGGGCTAGGACCTCCTCAGGAGCTCCTCCGCCCGAGAGACCAGCAGCTCGACGGGGTCGACCAGGTCGTCCCCGTCGACCACGGCGAGCCTTGCCACTGCGAGCAAGCCGGCGACCGCGTCGCCCGCCAGCCCATCGTCGATCGCGTCCAACGCCTCCGCCAGCGGCGCGCGTTCGCGAGGGTCTGCCGCGTCGTGCAGCAAATGGGCCACCAGCGCGGAGAGGTCCGCCTGGGTCGCCTCGAGGTCCGGCGGCGCACCCTCGAATGCCTCGGCGAAATGCGCGATGGCGAGGGCGATCAGCAGGCCCGGCTCGGCCGGAGCGGCGAGCACCCCGCGTTCCGCGCCGACGATGAACCGGTAGGCCCCGGGCTGATCGAAGCCGATCCACGGGCCGCCCGGCTCCAGGCGCCCGATCGCGCGCGGAGCGTCAATCGGCGGGGCAGTGCGCTCCATCGAGTCGAAGGGGCTACTCGACCTTCGTGGCCGGCAGGATCACGATCCGCCGGTTCGGCTCGACCCCGACGCTCTGGGTCCGCACCTTGGGGTTCTCGACCAGCGCCATGTGCACGATCCGGCGCTCGATCGCCGGCATCGGCTCCAGCTGGATGATCTTCCCCGTCTGAAGCACGCGCTTCGCGGCCCGATCGGCCACGTCGCGCAGCTGCTCCTCGCGCCGGCCGCGGTAGTTCTCCACGTCGACCGCGATGCGGTGGTACTCGCCTTCCTTCTTGGCGACGATCAGGTTGACGATGTGCTGCAGGCTGGCCAGCTTCTCGCCCCTGCGCCCGATCAGGACGCCCAGGTCGGAGCCGCGCACATTCAGCCGAGCGGTCTCGCCGCCGGTCGCCACCTCGACTGTGCCCGGCACACCCATCAGTCGCAGCACCTCCTCGAGGACGCCCTTCGCCTCCTCGAGCGTGCCGCGCTCCTTGTCCGACAGCTCCTCGAGCGGCTTGCCGGGGATGAACGGGGCAGGCTCGCGGGGGGGACGGTCCTCGCGAGGGGCGCGAGGCGGTCGGTCCCGGAACGGGCGGTCGGGGCGGGCGCTTCGCGTCTCACGATCCGGTCGGCCACGGCCACCGCGTCCCCGCCCTCCGCGATCGGGGCGGACGTCGAGGTCGGCACGTGCCAGCTCGGCGACCTGCTCGGTGGCTCCATCCGGCTCAGCCGCCGCGGGCTGGAAAGCCGCTTCGGTCGGCTCCGGGGGTGCGTCGTGCTCCACGACCGGAGCGCGGACGGTGTCGGCGGCGGCGACCGCCGACTTCGGGGCGGCCAGGATGCGCGCCTCCTCCCCGCCGACGCCGAGGATGCCCCGGCTGCCCTGCGAGAGGATCTCGATGTCCAGGTCGGTCAGCTCGGCGGTGAACTCCTTCATCGCCGTGCGGATCGCCTCCTCGACGTTCTTGCCGGTGAATTCTCTAAAGGTCATCGCTTTCGGCCTCGTCGCTTTCTGTTGCCCGGCCGCGATCCGGGGCGGTTGCCGCTGCCGGATGAGCCCGCGGGGCGGGGGTTGGAGGGTTGGGTCTTTGGCTTCCCGGGGTTGGCGGTGGCTTCAGGCTCTCGGCGCGCCGGGGGGCTGTTCAGCTCCGTATCCGGCCGCGGCGCGAAGCCGGGCTGCCATCCGAACAGGGGGAAGAGGTTGCCCCAGCCCATGATCATGAACTGCTGCACCAGGAGGTAGGCGGTGTAGACCACCCAGTAGAGGATCAGGCCGCTCGGGAAGAGGCCGCCCCACCAGATCGTCAGCAGCGGGAACAGGTAGGTCATGGTGTTGGTGGTCGATGACGTCGGGTCGCCAGGGATCGGCTTGGGGCTCGTCATCCGAACCTGCACGAACTGGAGCAGGCCGGCAATGATCGCCAGCCCCGAGACGACGAATCCGATCCCCGGGATCGCGACCGAGAAGACATGGTCGATCTGGGCCAGGTCCAGGTTGCCCAGCCAGGCGACCGTGGTGTTGATCGGCTCGGACAGTTTGAGCGGGTCGATCAGCTGGCAGTTGAGCGGAAGGAAGTTGGTGAAGTTCCCCGACAGCTCCGGCAGGTTGCAGGCGGCGCTGCTGCCGACCACCGGCGCCGCGTACTGGACCTGCACGATGACGCCGGCCGCGTCCGGGACGTCGGCGATCTTCTCGATCCCCGGCAGGGCCGACCGGAGCGCGGTGAAGGTGGTGGAGGCAGCATCCTGGGCCGAGATCGTCACCACGTTCGAGGCGCGGATGAGCGCCTGGTAGAGCGCGAACAGGAGCGGCAGCTGCAGCAGGACGGGGAGGCATCCTGCCGCCGGGTTGACGCCGTGCTCGCGATACAGCGCCTGGGTCTCCTCGGCGATCTTGGTGCGGTTGCCCTTGTGCTTGCGATTCACCTCGCGGATGAGCGGCGCCATACGCGCCATCTCCTTCTGCGATTGGATCTGGCGCACGAAGAGGGGGGCCAGCAGGGTGCGGATCACCACCGTGAACACGATGATCGCGAGCGCGAAGTCGCTGAACAGGATCTGGTACGAGGCGATCAGCAGGTTGAAGAGGGGCAGGAAAAAGACGTCCCAGGGCGGCGCGAAATGCTCGATCCCAAAGAATCCGGCGCCGATCACGGGTGTCAAGACGTCGCGCCCTCGCTAGCGAACAGGGTCATAGCCGCCCGGATGGAGCGGGTGGCAGCGCCCGATCCGTCGGGCACCCATCCACGAGCCGCGCAGCAGGCCGTAGCGCTCGATGGCGGCGTAGGTGTACCGCGAGCAGCTCGGTGTGTAGCGGCAGCTGGGCGGCATCCATGCGAAGAGCCGCTGGTACGCGATGATCAGCCCGAGCCCGATCTTCCTCATCCACCGATCCCCGATCGCTCCAGGAGCGACCGGAATGCCTCTTGCAGCTCCGTCTGGCTGGCTCCCTGCGCGTCCTGGCGTGCCACCACGAGCAGGTCCCAGCCGGATTCGATTGTGCCGAGCCGCCCGCGAACCACTTCTCGCAGCCGACGTCTCAGCCGGTTTCGCTGGACCGAGCCGCCCAGCGTGCGCGGTGTGCTCAGTCCGATTCTCGTCACCGACCCATACGTGCGCAGCGACCGCAGCGCGAGCAGCCGGCAGGAGCGGACCGTCCCGCGCCGCCCGAGGGCCTCGAAGTCAGCCTTGCGCCGGAGCATGGGTAGCGGCGGCACCATCCGAACCTCGTCGCCGTCAGGCGCTGAGCTTCTCGCGCCCCTTCGCCCGGCGTCGGGCAAGCACGCGGCGACCACCCTTCGAAGCCATGCGGGCGCGGAAGCCGTGTTCCCGCTTCCGGGCGCGCTTCTTGGGCTGGTAGGTCCTCTTCATGAGCGCGTGCCTGTCCTCGTACAGCGGCGGCGATTCAGTCCACAAACACAGGAACGGCTGGCGTCTTCGCCAGCCTCACGCGATGGTCCCCATGGTGTGGCCCGTCTCGCTCTGCCTCGGGATTCTAACGACGCGCCGCAAGGGGTGTCAAACCTCCGGGACCCCCTGACGGGGAAGTTGAGCGAATCCATTGCCCGCCCCGAAAGGGTGCTGCTACACTACCGCGACCCCCGAGGCCCGACGCCATCTGACTCAGGTCCCGTGCGCCCCGAGGGAGCCGCGACGGGTCCCGGAACGCCAGGCACAGTTCGGTTTGGAGTGGGCTATTGATGGATGCGAAGCAGGTCTGGCGTGCCGTTCTGGGTGAGCTGCAGGTCTCTCTCTCCCCCGCCAACTTCGAGACCTGGCTGAAGGACACGTCGCTCGTCGACCTCGACGAGAACCGCTATCGCATCGCCGCGCCGAACGGGTTCGCGCGCGACTGGCTCGACAACCGATACCGCACCCTGATCAGCCAGACCCTGGCGCGCGTCGTGGGTGGCTCGGTGCAGGTCGAGTTCGTCGTGGCCGACGCCCCCGGGCCGGTGCCGTCGCAGGTGGATGATGAGGCAGTGCCGCTGCCGCCCGCCTCGGCCGGTGGCAACTCGGTCAACATCAGCGTCCGCTACAACTTCAGCAACTTCATCGTCGGCAGTGCCAACCGGCTCGCCCATGCCGCGGCTCTGTCGGTCGCCGAGCGGCCGGGGCATGCCTACAACCCGCTCTTCCTGTACGGCGGTGTGGGCCTCGGCAAGACCCACCTGATGCACGCCATCGGCAACGCGGTGGCGGTCAAGTTCCCCCGCAAGCGGATCCTGTACGCGACCAGCGAGAAGTTCACCAACGACTTCATCAAC
>JBBDNI010000031.1:0-19299 GCA_040877645.1 Chloroflexota bacterium | reverse complement strand
CGCAGATCCTCCAGCAGCTGGAGGTCGACTTCATCGACGAGTCCGAGGTGCTGACGCCGGCCGACGAGGAGCACCACATCGACAAGCACGAGTTCCGCGTGCCCTTCGTGTGCGGCTGCCGCGACCTGGGCGAGGCGCTGCGACGCATCGGCGAGGGGGCGGCCATGATCCGCACCAAGGGCGAGGCGGGGACCGGCAACATCGTCGAGGCGGTGCGCCACATGCGTGCCGTGACGAAGGGGATCCGCGAGCTGGCCGGGATGCGCGAGGACGAGCTGTACGCGGCCGCCAAGGAGCTCCGCGCCCCACTCGACGTGGTGCGACAGACCGCCATCCTGGGCGAGCTGCCGGTGCCGAACTTCTCGGCCGGCGGCGTGGCCACGCCCGCCGACGCGAGCCTGATGCGCCAGCTCGGGGCGCAGGCCGTCTTCGTGGGAAGCGGCATCTTCAAGAGCGAGAATCCCGAGCGCGTGGCCCGCGCGATCGTGATGGCCACCACCCACTGGGACAACGCGGAGATCCTGGCCGACGTGAGCGCCGGCCTGGGCGAGCCGATGCATGGCCTCGAGCTCTCCGAGATCCCGGCGGAGGAACGCCTGGCCGTCCGCGGCTGGTAGGCGGGAGGACAGGACCGATGGCGCAGCAGGCGCCGGCAGCAACCGCCCAGTCCGCCCATGCGCCGCAGCGACGCAGGATCGGGATCCTGGCGCTACAGGGCGACGTTCGTGAGCACGCCGAGGCGGTGCGCGACGTTGGCGCCGATCCGATCGAGGTGCGCCTGCCGCGCGACCTGGTCGGGCTCGACGCGCTGATCCTGCCCGGTGGCGAGTCAACCACCATGCGGCGGCTGATCGACCTCTACGGACTCCGCGAGCCGATCGTGGCACTGGCGCGAGGAGGCGCCCCGGTCTACGGGACGTGTGCGGGGATGATCCTGCTCGCCCAGCGGATCGCCGACGGCGACGAGCCGGTCCTCGGCCTGCTCGACATCACGGTGCAGCGCAACGCATACGGGCGGCAGCTCGACTCGTTCGAGGCCGATCTCGTCATCCCGTCGCTGGGCGACGAGCCGGTGCACGGGGTCTTCATCCGCGCCCCGCTGGTGAGCGAGCTCGGGCCCGATGTCGAGGTCCTGGCCGTCGACCCGGACGGACGACCGACCGCCGTCCGGCAGGGGCGCGTGCTGGCGACGGCGTTCCACCCGGAGCTGACCGCCGACCGGAGGCTCCATCGGCTCCTGCTCGAGATGATCGATCAATGACGGCGGCCGGCGGCACCGTCCGGGCGGCGCGCCTGACCGACCGACAGGCGTTGGTCGACCTGTCGCGGCAGGTCCACCAGGCGGCGGAGGGATATCGGCGCTCGCTTGGCGTGCCGGCACGCTCGGCCGCGCCGCAGCGCATCAGCCTGGCCGCCCTGATGCCGTCCTGGCTGCCGTTGCGCTCGCCGTCGGTCCACCTCGTCGCCGAGTGGAGGGGCGCGCTCGTCGGCAGCTGCCGGGCGATCGAGGAGCCGCACCGCGACGACTGGGTGATCACCCAGCTCGATGCCGCGGATTCGCCGATGGCCGCCGAAGTCCGGTACGCGCTCCTCCAGGCCGTCATCGACGAGGGGGCGCAGCGCAACATCGCGCGCCTGCACGCCGCGTGCGCCGACGTGCCGGAGAACATGGAGCTCTTCGGCCAGCTGCGCTTCATGGCCTACGCCCACGAGGAGATCTGGTACCGGCCGCCCGGCCCGGTTGCGAGAGCGGCTCCCGCGGACGCAGCTGGCCCGCTCGAGACGGTCGCTGCGGCGGACGCGTGGCACCTCTTCGACCTGTGGACGCACACCACCCCGCCGGCGATCGCCCGCATCGAGGGCTACGGCGCGGCGGACTGGGAGCCGGTCGGCCACGAGGGCGTCGTGCCGCGCAGCAGCCTGAACCCGCTCCTCCACTTCAGCGCGGTGAACTCGTGGTTCCTGCCCGACGGGCAGCGGGTGGCAGGCTTCGCCCAGCACGGCGCTTGCCGCGAAGGGCCGCACTACCTGCGTTTCCTCGTTCGCGAGGGCACGGACGGCGCCGGCTTCGTCCGCGCCGCGCTCGCCGCGGCCGGGCAGGAGGCCGCCGCTGCGGGAATGCTGGCTCCGGTGCGAACATATGAGTCCAGCGGTGGACAGGCAGCCGCCGACGCCGGCTTCGAGCCCGTCGGGCAGGTGAGCATGCTCGTCCGCGAGGTGCGGGCCACGGCCCGCCAGCCGGCCATGGTGCCGGCCGTGTAGTGAACAGGGAAGCGAGCGGCAAGTAAAAACGTGACACGACAGGCAACGACCGATGACCTCGACGCGCTGCTGGCGGCCCTGCCGCCGGAGATTGTCGAGCGCCTGCGCTCCTTCGCCAATCGGGCGGACCTGCTCGAGGTCGTGCTCGACCTTGGCCGGCGACCCGAGGCGCGCTTCACGCATGGCGAGGAGGTGCTGCTCGACCGCGAGATCGACGAGGCCGATATCGCCCACGTCATCGAGCACATCGGCGCCTTCGGGGACGACAACCGGGCCGGCATCGAGCGCACCCTGCATCGGATCAGTGCCATCCGGAACCGGGCCGGCAAAGTCGTGGGCCTGACCTGCCGCATCGGGCGGGCCGTCTTCGGCACGATCGACATCATCCGTGACATCGTCGAGGGCGGCCAGAACGTGGTGCTGCTGGGGCGCCCCGGCATCGGCAAGACGACGATGCTGCGCGAGGTGGCCCGCGTGCTCGCCGACGACCTGGGCAAGCGCGTGATCGTGGTCGACACCAGCAACGAGATCGCCGGCGACGGCGACATCCCGCATCCCGGCATCGGCGACGCCCGGCGGATGCAGGTGCGGACCCCGACCGAGCAGCACGCCGTGATGATCGAGGGCGTCGAGAACCACATGCCCGAGGTGATCATCATCGACGAGATCGGGACCGAGCTCGAGGCGGCGGCCGCGCGCACCATCGCCGAGCGCGGCGTACAGCTGGTCGGAACGGCGCACGGCAACACGCTCGACAACCTGATGCTCAACCCGACGCTGTCCGACCTCGTGGGCGGGATCCAGACCGTGACCCTCGGCGACGAAGAGGCGCGCCGCCGCGGCACGCAGAAGACGGTCCTCGAGCGCAAGGCGCCGCCCACCTTCGACGTGGTGGTCGAGATCGTGGAGCGCGACAGCGTGATCGTGCATCGCAACGTGGCCGAGACGATCGACGCCATCCTGCGCGGCCACATGGTCCCGCCGGAGCAGCGCTGGCGCGAGGGGGCGGAGGTGCGAGCGGCCACCAAGTACGACTACAAGCTCAGCGAGACGCCCGACGGCAACGCGACCTTCGCTGCGCTCGAGCCGACCGGCAGCTTCGGTGCGTACGGGCGAGGCCGCGGCACGGGCGGGCCAACAGGGCTGCGGCCACTGCCGAGTCGCGGCAACGGCGGGCGCGAGACGTCGCGCGGGCGGGTGATCGAGCCGTCCGAGGGGGCGGATCCGCGGCGCTTCCTGGAGAACGCGCTGCGGGAGTCGAGCGGCGATGCGGCGCCGACCGGCCTGCCACAGGCGCCCAGGTCGCATCGGCCGATGAGCCTGTTCGGCTTCGGCGTGTCGCGCAAGCGGCTCGAGCAGGCGGTCCGCGAGCTGGGCGTCCCGGTCAACGTCGCGCGCGAGCTGGACGAGGCCGATGCGGTCGTCACGCTGCGCAACTACTACCGGCGCAAGCTGGCCGCCCTGCGCGACGCCGAGTCGGGCGGGATCCCGATCTACGTGCTCAAGACCAACACCATCCTCCAGATGGAGAACCTGCTTGCCAGCCTCTTCGACCTCCAGACCGATCCGTCCGAGGCCGCGCTGCACGAGACCGCCGAGGCAATCGGGCTGGTGCAGTCGAGCGGCAATCCGATGGAGCTGGCCCCGCAGAACGCGTACGTCCGGCGTCTCCAGCACCAGATGGCGGAGCGCAACAACCTGATGAGCCGATCGCGCGGAACCGAGCCGAACCGCCGCGTCGAGCTCCTCCCCGACGAGGGGCGCGCGTGGCGGTGACCCGGTGAGCGGTCCCCGTCGCGGACGATTCATCACCCTCGAGGGGCCCGACGGGAGCGGCAAGACAACCGCCGCCCGGCACCTGGCCGAGTGGCTGCGATCGCGGGCGGAGCCGACCGTCCTGACCGGCGAGCCGGGCGGCACCCCGCTCGGCGAGGAGGTCCGACGCCTGGTGCTCCACGAGCGGGACGTCTCCGACGACCTCGATCCCCGCGCGGATGCGCTCCTCTTCGCCGCGGCCCGTGCCCAACACACCGCCCGCGTCATCGAACCGGCGCTGGCGCGGGGCGACAACGTCGTCTGCGCACGCTACCTGGACTCGTCGCTCGCCTACCAGGGCGCCGCCTACGGGATCGATGCCGATGAGATCCGCCGCTTGCAGCGCTTCGCCACCTACGACACGCTGCCGGACATGACCATCCTGGTCGACGTCCCGGTGGAGGTCGGGCTGGCCCGCAAGCGGCATGGCCAGTGGAACCGCTTCGAGGACTCCGAGGGAGCGCGCTTCTTCGAAATGGTCCGCAGCGCCTACCTCGCCCTTGCGGCCGCCGAGCCTGAGCGCTACCGGGTGGTGGACGGCTCGGGCAGCGTCGAGGCCAGCGACGCGGCCATTCGGGCCGCGGTCGAGCCGCTCGTCTTCGGTCGCACCTAGCGCAGCCCCATGAGGCTCGGCGTGCCCGATGCGCTCTGTGCATGGGACCGCGCCGGAACGCTCCCACCGGCGGCGCGCGATTCACCCGAAGCATGGATGGTTCCCGGAGGCGCGTGATCGGCTGGAGTTCATCCACTGTGCGCATCAACACGACCTGGGGAGATTCCGGCTGCCCGGCCACGGACGGGTGGCCCCCGGTACTTCCCTGCGGCATAATCGGGCTGTGAAGCTCGTGACCGCCATCGTGCACAGCGAAGACGCGGCCAACCTCGTCGACGCGCTGCTCGAGAAGGAGTTCCGGGCGACCCGCCTGCAGTCCTCCGGCGGCTTCCTCAAGCAGGGCAACGCGACCATCCTGGTCGGGGTCGAGGATGACCAGGTTGAGGCCGTGCTCGAGATCGTGAGCGCCAACTGCCACTCGCGACGGCAGTTCGTGAACCCGATGCCCCCGATCATGGAGCCGGGCGAGTTCTACATGCCGTACCCGGTCGAGGTGGAGGTCGGCGGCGCGACCATCTTCGTCGTGCCGGTCGAGCGCTTCGAGCGCCTCTAGGACCGATACCGATGGCGGCGCCCGACTGGCTGGCCGCCCTTGCGCCGCGCGCTCCCGACGTGGTCGCGGTGTGGAACGCCATCCCGGACGGCGAGACCGTGATCCGAAGCTCGATCTTCCGCCGCGAGCTGCGCGAGCGGGCCGGCCCCGGAACCGCAGCTGCGATCCTGGCGCAGCAGGAAGCGATCGGCGATGCGTTGGCGGCGGTGCTGACCGACATGCCGGACGAGCTCCTGCGCGCTCCCGGTGGCGAGGGGGACTGGAACGTGGCGCAGGCCTTCGCACACACCACCGGGGCCCGGCGCTACCTGGTCTTCGCCGCCGCCCAGGCCGCACGCGGCGAGTGGCCGGCCGAGCCGCCGCTGGTCGTGCCAGGCGTTCCCGGCCGAGCCGATGCGGACCGCGAGACGCTGCTCACCCTCCTCGACAAGAGCCGCCGCTCGATGGCGGCCTCGGCGGAGTCGATCGCCGGGCACGAGGCCGATCGCTGCCCGCTCGACCACCCGCTGGTCGGGCACCTGCGCTGCGGTGAGTGGCTCCTCTTCGCCGGCGTCCATGACCTGATGCACCTCGAGCAGCTGCACGGGCTGCTCGCCGCCGGCGCCTGAGGCGATGGCGGAGCGGCACGCGCCGCTGATGCTGGTGGTCGAGCCGGACCTCGCCCACGCCGCCGAGCTGCCGTTCGAGTCGTTCGCCGCGGGCGGCGAGGGGGGGCGGCGGCGACTGGCGATGGAGCTGACGCGCCGGCTCGTGACCCTGGGCGTCACGGTCGTCCCGCTCCGCCCCTCGACACCACCCGCCGGCGAGGCGTTTCACTGGGGGCGCTGGTTCGGGGCCGCCGCCCGGTCGGTGCTGGCACGCGCTCGTGCCGACGGACAGCCGGTCGAGGCGATCGGCTATGCCGGGGCCGGGGCGCTGGCGCTTGCCGGCGATGCGCTGCTGGAGGCGCTGATCTCGCCGACGCCGGGGGAGGTGGTCGGCAACAACCGCTTCTCGACCGATGCCTTCGTGGTGGCAGGCGACCAGGCCGGCCCGCACGCCCTGGGCGCCGCGCTCAGCGCGGTCGAGGGCTGCTCCACCGACAACGCGGCGGTCCGCTGCCTCGAGGACGCCGGTTTCACGTCGCGCGACCTGGCCTCCGCGCCGTGGGCGCGCTTCGACGTGGACACGCCGTTGGACCTGGCGCTGCTGCGGCTCGCGACACGCCTCCCGAGCACCAGGCGGCCGGACGGGCTGGTCGCGGCCTTCCTGGAGACGGCCGTGCTGCCCGGCGGCGGCAGCCTGGATCTCCCGCGCCTCTCGCAGATCGGCGCGGTGCTGCGCGACCGCGAGGCGCAGCTGGTCGTTGCCGGCCGCATCCCGTCGAGCGCGTGGGCGTACCTGGAGACGGAGAGTGCCTGCCGGGTTCGCTGCTTCATCGAGGAGCGGGGCATGCGCTCGGCACGCGACCTGGTCCCCCGCTCGCTGCTCGCCGACTGGATCGAGCGGCTCGGCCCGGCCGACCTGGTGACTGAGCTTGCCGGCCTCGGCGACGCGGTGATCCTCGACAGCCGGGTGCTGATGGCCTCACGGGCCGGCTCGTCGGATGCCGGGACGTGGCCGCCCGACGAGGATCGCTTCGCGTCCGACTTCCTCGACGCCGATCGGGTCGCCACGCCCTGGCTGGCGGAGCTCACCGCCGCCGCGGCGGCATCGAGCGTCCCGTTCCTGCTGGGCGGGCATGCGCTGGTGAGCGATGGGCTGCGCATCCTGGTCGACGCGGCCTGGCTGGGACGCTGACGCCGACCTCGCCCGCGCCCTCAGCCGCGATTCTGGTGTGAATGTGATCGAGCATCCGTGCCACCGCACGCGAGTTGCGATTCCCGCATGAATCAGACCATCCGATTTCCGCCCTCCGTGCGGGATCACATTCCCGAGTGAATCGGCGGCCACCTGACGGGGACGCGGTGCCCATGAGGGGGGCAAAAGAGCCATCGGGGCAGCGGACTGCTAGACTGATTGAGGCGGCCGGCGCATCGGCGCCGGGCGCACGAATTGAGCACCAAATCGTGCGGGATCCATCGGTCCTGCGCATCGAGCAACAACGGAGCTGGCATGGATCAGACCGGACTGCTCTACGTCATCGGGTTCGGGATTGCCGCGTCGATCTTCGTGTTCGGCACGATCCTCTTCTCGTGGCTCATCACCCACCGTCGGCGGACACCGCAGAAGGGCCTCCCGTACGAGTGCGGGATCGACACCATCGGCGACACCTGGTCGCGCTTCGGGCTGGCCTTCTACCTGTACGCCCTGCTGTTCGTGGCCTTCGACGTCGAGATCGTGTTCGTCTACCTGTGGGCCGTCACCGTCCGGATCGTGGAGGTGCAGGGGATCGTGCTGATCGGCCTCTTCCTGGGGATCCTGCTCTTCGGTGAGCTGTACGCCTGGAAGAAGGGAGACCTGAAGTGGCGGTAGAGAAGGGGACTCGACCGCGCCGGACGACGCGCCGCAAGGACACCACCGCCCTGGCGACCACCGCCCTGGAGCCAGCGGCCATCGCGACCGTCGCGCCCCCGGCCGAGCGCATCGTCGTGCCCGACCAGGCCGGCAGCGACGAGCTGCTGCGTGAGTTCGGCATGGAGGAGCACCCGCAGGGCGGCTTCCACGGTCTGCTGGAGGTGATCCCGACCCGCGCCGACATCGTGCTCGACCTGATCCGCGCCAACTCGCTCTGGCCGCTCCTCTCCGGCCTGTCCTGCTGCGCCATCGAGATGATGAGCACCGCCACCAGCAAGAACGACATCGACCGCTTCGGGATGTTCCCGTTCCGCGCCTCCCCACGCCAGGCCGATGTCCTGATCGTGGCCGGCACGCTGACCACCAAGATGGCCGGGCCGCTGGTCCGCCTGTGGGAGCAGATGCCCGAGCCGAAGTGGTGCGTGGCGATGGGCACCTGCACGACCTCCGGCGGCCGGTTCAAGCGCAGCTACAGCGTCGTCCAGGGCGTGGACCGGGTGATGCCGGTCGACGTCTACGTGCCCGGCTGCCCGCCCCGCCCGGAGGGACTGATCCACGGGATGATGCGGCTCCAGGAGCTGGTCAAGCAGCGGCGCGGCGAGTGGCCGACCTTCGTCGATCGCGGCGTGCAGCGGCAGGCTTGGGAAGGAGACGTTCGCTGACCGCTCCGGCCAGGGCAGGCGCGCTGGTTCGCCTGCTCCTCGACCGATTCCCCGACCTGGCCGCCGACCTATGGACCGATGACGACACGGTCGAGGTGCGGATCGACGGGGCGCGCAACGTGCCCCTCCTCCAGGTGCTCCGCGACGACGCCGAGCTCGACTTCTACTTCCTGGCAGATGCCGCCGCCGTGGACTACGGCGTGGGCGAGCGCTTCGAGGTCGTCTACCACCTCTACAGCGACAGGCACCCCGCCTGGCTGCGCGTCCGCGCCAACGTGAATCGGATCGATCCCCACATCCCCACCATCACGGGGCTGTGGGAGGGCGCCATGTTCCACGAGCGCGAGATGTACGACATGATGGGCATCATCTTCGACGGCAATCGGGACCTGCGCCGGATCTACATGTCGCCCGACTACCGCAGCTTCCCCCAGCGCCGCGACTTCCTCCTGCCCGATGACGCCGCCGACTCGTCGGCCGCCGGCGTCAAGCCGCTCGAGCGGCCCGAGACCTGGGACCTGTCGCGCCTGTCCGAGGAGCTTGCTCCCGGCGTCATCGCCCACGCGGAGCGCGAGTCGTGACCGGCGAGGTGAAGATCCCCGACCCACTTGACCTCGAACGCGAGGAGGAGGCACGCCTGCGCGCGGCGGCCGGCCTGACGCCGGCGACGCCGGTGCGTGACTACGCCGGCTTCGAGTCGGTCGGGCTCCCGGATCGGCCCCCACAGACCGAACGTGAGCTCGAGGTCTACACCCTCGAGGAGGGCGAGATGCTGGTCAACATGGGCCCGCAGCATCCCTCCACCCACGGCGTGATGCGCCTGGTGGTCAAGGTGCGTGGCGAGGTGGTGACCGACATCGACCCGGTCCTCGGCTACCTGCACCGGGGCATCGAGAAGCTGTGCGAGAACGCCACCTACACCACGGTGATGACCTACGTCGACCCGATGGACTACCTCGCCTCGATGCACAACGAGCACGCCCCGGCGATCGCCTTTGAGAAGCTGTTCGGGATCAAGGCGCCGAGGCGGGCCGAGTACATCCGGGCGCTGGTGGTGGAGCTGAACCGCGTCTTCAGCCACGGCCTGATGATGGGCTTCCTGGCGCTCGACATGGGCGGCGTGACGCCGATCCTGTACAGCTTCATCAACCGCGACGAGGTGGTCGACATGCTGTCGGCCATCAGCGGCCAGCGCATGCTCTTCAACTTCTTCCGGGTTGGCGGCGTCAACTTCGACACCAACGACGAGTTCTTCTCGCGCCTCGGCACGTGGCGGGCGAACGTGCTCAAGAACGTCGAGATGAACGAGCGCGTGATCACCGACAACGAGGTCTTCCGCTCCCGCACGATCGGGATGGGCACGCTCCCCGGCAAGGAGGCGATCAGCCTGGGCGTCACGGGCCCGAACCTGCGCGCCTCGGGCGTGCCGTTCGACGTGCGCAAGGCGCACCCGTACTCGATCTACCCGGAGCTCGAGTTCGAGGTGATCACCCACCCGGCCGGTGACTCGAACGCCCGCTACCTGCAGCGGATCGCCGAGATCAAGCAGAGCATCCACCTGATCGACCAGATCGTGGACAAGATGCCGCACGGTCCGGTCCAGGCCCAGGTGCCGGGGATCATCCGCCCCAAGCCGGGGCGCGCCTATGGGGCGGTCGAATCGCCGCGCGGCCTGTACAGCGTCTACGCCATCAGCGACGGCGGCCCGAACCCGTATCGGTTCCGGATGCGCGACCCGAGCTTCATCTCGCTGCAGGCCATCCCGAAGCTGATGCCGGGGCGATTGATCGCCGACACCATGGCGGTGATGGCCAGCTTCGACCCGGTGATGGGCGGAGTGGACAAGTAATGGACTGGAGCGTGCTGCTGGGGGTCGGGCGATTTCTGCTGGCCACCACCCTGATCCTGGTGCTGACGGTGCCAACCGCCTTCGTCGTCATCCAGATGGAGCTCAAGATCATCGCGGGGGCGCAGCTCCGCTACGGTCCCAACCGGATCGGACCGTGGGGGATGTTCCAGAGCACGATCCACGGCTTCAAGGTGCTCGCCAAGGAGGACCACATCCCCGACCAGGCGGACCGCGCCACCTTCACCCTGGCGCCTTGGATGGTCTATATGGCGGCGGCCATGAGCATGCTGGTGATCCCCTTTGCGCCGGGCGCCATCGCCGCCGACTTCAACATCGGGATCGTCTACTTCTTCGCCGTGCTCGGCCTGTCCGTTGTGGGGCTGCTGGTCGCCGGCTGGGCGAGCTACAACAAGTACTCGCTGCTCGGCGGACTGCGCAGCGCGGCACAGATGGTCAGCTACGAGATCCCGCTGACCCTGTCGGTGGTGGGTGCGGTGGTCCTGGCCGGGACGCTCAACTTCCGCGAGCTGATCGAGTGGCAGCTGGCGCACGGCTGGATGCTGATCTGGCAGCCGGTCGGGCTCGGGATCTTCTACATCGCATCGCTGGCGGAGATCAACCGCACCCCGTTCGACATGGTCGAGGCCGACAGCGAGCTGGTGGCGGGGCCGTTCACCGAGTACTCCGGCATGCGCTTCGGCTTCTTCTTCTTCGCCGAGTACCTGGCCCTCTTCATCATGAGCGGGATCATGGCCGCCCTGTTCTTCGGCGGCTGGCTGGCGCCCTGGCCCTTCCCCGCCCAGCTCGACGGCTTCGTCGGCACCCTCTACGGCGTGTTCTGGTTCTTCGTCAAGTCCTACATCTTCGTTGCGATCGCGGTCCTGCTGCGTGCCACGCTCGTCCGGGTGCGGGTCGACCAGCTGATGGGTGTGGCCTGGAAGGTGCTGCTGCCGCTGGCCCTGGTCAACCTGCTCCTCACCGCCGTGGCGGTGCTGGTCTTCAAGCTGTGAGAATTCCGGGCCTCGGCATCCTCAAGGGCCTGCGCCAGACCGGGCGCAACTACTGGGCGCCCAAGGTAACCAACCAGTACCCCGAGTCGCGCCCGACCATGCCGGACCGATGGCGTGGCCGCCTCGACCTGATCTACGACCCGTTCGGCGAGCACAAGTGCGAGGTCTGCTTCCAGTGCGCGCAGGTCTGCCCGGTCGAGGCGATCGACATGAGCGGCTTCGACTCGGAGGGGAACCGGATCCGCTACGGGATGCAGGAGATCTACGACGAGCGCAGGGATCCGAACGCCTACCGCCGCGCCGGCCTGGAAGCGGCGCCGATGCGCAACGCCGCACGCTGGGACGAGGCGATCGACACCCCCTGGCTGCGCGGCGTGATCGACGGATTCGGGGGGCGGCCCGAGGCGCTGGTCGCCATCTTCTCGGCCGTCCAGGAGCGCTACGGCTACCTGCCCGAGCGGGCGCTGCGCGACATGAGCGAGACGATGACGATCCACTGGGCGCAGGTGTTCGGTGCGGCCGGCCTGGGCGGCTTCCGGCTCCTCCCCGCCGATGGGCACCTGGTCACGGTCTGCACCTGCGCCGCCTGTCGCTTTGCCGGCGGCGATGCGCTGCTGGCTGCGCTCTCCAGGGAGCTCGGCATCTCACCGGGCGAGACGACCGCTGACGGTGCCATCAGCCTCGAAACCAGCGACGAGGTGGCGGCCGGGGCGCTGGCGCCGGCCATGCGGGTCGACACCCTGGTCTACGGCCCGCTGACGGTCGAGCAGGGGCGGCACATCGTGGCCGAGCGACGCAAGGCCAGCGCCAGGGCGGGAGCGCCAGCATGACCGACCCGACCGCGGGCCTCTCTCCGCAGATCCGGATCCTGCCCGGCGGTGAGCCGCGGCTGCTGGCCGAGATCGGAAGTATCGACCCCACCTCCCTGGCCAGCGCACAGAAGCACGGCGCCTACGCCGGCCTGAAGCGCGCTGTTGGCAAGCTGGGCCCGGAGGGCACCATCGCCGAGATCGCGGCTGCCGGGCTGCGCGGCCGCGGCGGTGGCGGCTATCCGACCGCCGACAAGTGGCGCGCCGCACGGGCCACCCCCGGCGACAGCAAGATCGTGGTTGCCAACCTGATCGGCGCCGATCCCACCGCGCTCGGCGACCGCGCCATCGCGGAGGGCGACCCGCACCTGCTGCTCGAGGGCGTGCTGCTGGCCGCCTTTGCCACCGGCGCGTCGGAGGCGATCATCGCCGTCCGCCGCGACTGGACCGATGCCATCGCGCGCCTCCGCACCGCCGTCGCCGAGGCCGACGCCGCGCACCTTGCCGGCTACCTGGTGATGGGCACCGACTTCTCCTGCGTGGTCACCGTCTGGGAGGGTGCCGCCGCGCTGGTGGCGGGCGAGGAGACCGCGCTGTTGGCTGCCCTCGCCGCCGACCGCGGCATGCCGATCATCCGGCCGCCGTACCCGACCGAGCGCGGACTGCGCAGCCTGCCGACCACCGTCCAGAACGGCGAGACGCTGGCCCACGCGGCCTGGATCGCCCGCCACGGCGCCAAGAAGTTCCGCTCCGCCGGCTCGACGGCGAGCCCAGGCACCAAGCTGGTGAGCATCTACGGCCGCGTGGCCCGGCCGGGCGTGGCCGAGGTCGCGCTGGGCACTCCCCTCTCGGCGATCGTGGAACTGGCGGGCGGCGTCACGGGGAGAGCGAAGGCGGTCTTCGTCGGCGGACCCGGCGGCGGCGCCGTGGGCGTGGCCGAGATGGGCATGCCGTACGACTTCGACACCCTGCGCGATGCGGGCGCCGGCATCGGCCTGGGACAGGTGCTGGTGACCAACACAGAGACCTGCATGGTCGACACGGCCCGCTTCTTCCTCGACTACTCCGCTCGCGAGGCGTGCGGCAAGGCAGTCCCATGCCGGATCGGCACCAAGCGGCTGGTCGAGACGCTCGACCGGATCCTGGCCGGCACGCCACGCCCGACCGACATCGGCCTGTTGCGAGCGCTGGCACGCAAGATGAGCGACACCGCGCTCTGCAAGCTCGAGGCGCGGGCCCCGGGACCGATGCTCACCACCCTCGACCGCTTCCCCGACGAGTACCGTGCCCACGCCGAGCGGGGCGAGTGCCTGGCCGGCGCCGGCGGAACGCACCTGCCGCCGCTGCTGGCGCCGCTCGCCGGCCTCGAGCCGAGCGCCTAGGTGGCTAGGATGCACCGACCATGAGCTTCGTCACCAGCGGCAACGGCAACGGCAAGGCGCCGCTGCGCCCCGAGGATTACGTACCGATGTGGCCGCTCGTCCCCGGCACCCGCAAGCTGGCGGTCACCATCAACGGCCAGCAGGTCGACGTCGAGGAGGGGCAGACCATCCTGCAGGCCTGCCGCGTGCTGGGGATCGACGTCCCGACCCTCTGCTACGAGCCGAAGCTGGCGCCCTACGGGGCCTGCCGCATCTGCGTGGTCGAGGTCGAAGGCCAGGAGAACACGCCGATCAGCTGCGGCACCGAGGTCGCCGAGGGGATGGTCATCACCACCCATTCGGACCGCCTGGTCGAGAACCGCCGCATGGTGCTGGAGCTGATCTTCAGCGACCACGACGCCTACTGCCTGCCGCCGTGCCAGTTCAAGTGCCCCACCCGGGTCGACATCCCCGGCTACCTCAAGCAGAACACGCTCGGCAACTGGGAGGAGGCGACGCGCATCCTGAAGCGCTCGCTGCCCTTCCCAGCCATCCTGGGCCGCGTCTGCCCAGCGCCGTGCGAGACGCACTGCCGGCGCGAGGAGGTCGACACCGCCATCGCCATCCGCGACTCGCACCGCTACTGCGCGGATCGGGTGCTCGAGGTCGACGCTCCGGCCCCCACGCCGTGGCCCAAGGAGCCCGACTCGGGACGCCGGGTGGCGGTTATCGGTTCCGGCCCGGCAGGCATGTCGGTGGCCTATTACCTCCAGCTGCGCGGCCACCACTGCGACGTCTTCGAGGCCGATCCGGAGCAGGGCGGCATGCTGCGCTACGGGATCCCGGCCTATCGGCTGCCGAAGGAGTGGATGGACCGCGAGCTGAACCACGTCTGGGAGCTGGGCGCCACCTTCAAGCCGAACATGCGCCTCGGTCGGGACTTCCACGTCGCCGACCTGCTGGAGCAGGGCTACGACGCGGTCTACGTGGGCATCGGCTGCTACAAGTCCAACGAGATGGGGATCCCCGGCGAGGACGCGGACGGCGTGGTCAACGCCCTGGAGAACCTCTACAACAGCTCGCGCGGCGTCGAGATTCCCGCGCTGAAGGACGCGCGGGTGGTGGTCATCGGCGGCGGCTTCACGGCCATCGACTGCACGCGCACCAGCCTGCGCCAGCGCGCTGCCGAGGTGACCCTGGTCTACCGCCGCGACCTGAAGGACATGCCTGCTCAGGACGAGGTCCACGAGGCGATCGAGGAGGGGGCGCGCGTCATCTTCCAGGCAGCACCCGTACGGATCGTGACCGACAAGAACAACAAGGTCACCGGCGTCGAGTTCCAGCGCATGCACCTGGGCGAGCCCGACGAGAAGGGTCGCCGTCGCCCGGAGCCGATGCCCGGCACCGAGTTCACCGTGAGCTGCGACACGGTGCTGGGTGCCATCGGCCAGGGACCCGAGCTGACCTGGATCGAGAGCGAGCCCGAGGAGATCCGCGCGCAGCTCGAGACCAGCCGCCGCGGCACCCTGGTCAGCGAGGACGACATCTTCCGCACCGGCCTGCCGAAGGTCTTCGCGTCAGGCGACGTGCGCGCCGGAGCGACGACCGTGGTCGAGGCGATCGGAGAGGGGCGGCGCGCCTCCTATGCGATTGACTACTGGCTGCGCGGCCACAACCTCGACGATCCGCAGGTGCGCCGCATCGTGAGCGAGCCGCAGCCCAGCTTCCTGACCATCGTGCCCTTCACCGACGACGTGAAGGAGCCGAAGGCGGTGATGGGCAAGCTCGACGCGGCCACGCGCAAGCAGGACTTCGGGGAATACGAGTTCGGCTACACCGGCGACCAGGCCATGGCCGAGGCGGCGCGCTGTTTGCAGTGCACCTGCGAGGCAATCGGCCACTGCGACCTGCGCGAGGCCGCCATCGAGTACGAGACGACGCTCAACATGGCGATCGACGAGCGCTCGATCCAGGACAACCCCTACGTCGGCGCCAACCACGGCTACGGCCGCGACGAGACGCACTCCTTCATCCTGCGCGACTACTCCCGCTGCATCGACTGCGGCCGCTGCGCGCAGGTCTGCAAGGACATCGTGGGTGCCGGCTGCTACGACTTCATCGGCAAGGGCTTCGACTCGCTCGTCACCACCGCGGACTTCGTCTCCCTCAACGAGACCCCGTGCGTGTCCTGCGGCCGCTGCGCCGAGACATGCCCGGTCGGCGCCCTGATGCCGCGGCCACGGACCCTCGAGACGTACCAGCTCGACATGAGCCGATGCATCTTCTGCGGCATCTGCGCCGACGCCTGCCCGTACGACGCCCTGCGCTGTGGCCCTGAGTTCGAGTTCAGCGAGTACCAGCGCGATCTGCCGATGCTGGACATCCTCGAGATGTCCGACCGGGAGCGACCCACCAGGTAGGAGTTGATGGGGCGGCCGGACGCCCCCTCCGCTGGCTGGCGCGACAGCGATCGGGAGCGCCCGCCCACCCCTTCTTCTTCGTTCCGGTGGCTCAGGCGCTGGCCAATGGCAGTCGCTGTTGCACGACCGCGTACGGATCCTCGAGCTCCCAAGATCTGCCGAGCTCCCAGACAGGCGCCGCGAGCGAGAACAGAGCCGGCGTCGCAACGTAGAACCGGCCCCGCTTCTCGCCCATTGGCTCGAGCAGCCCGAGTTCGACGAGCCGCTTCAGATCACGGCCGCCGGCGTGTTCCGAGATCTCCGCGTTCTCGTGGTATTGGCCGTTCCGGACACGGAATCGCTGTGCGGCATCGAACAGGGCCAGCACCGTGCGTTCTGGCAAGCCATCACGGGCTGACCGGTCGGTTAGCACCGACCACAGCCGTTCAGCCTGGCGGGCCCGCCGCATGAGGGTCCGGGCCTGCCGGAAATGCGCGGTGAGGTTGAACCGAATCCACGGTGAGGCGTCGTTCCACGGCTGCCATGTGCCGCGTCCTACCTCAGCGAGAACGTCGTAATAGGCCTGCGTGTTCCGGCCCAAGTACTCCTCGACGCTCGCGAATTCGGTCTGCAGGATGCCTTCCTGCGACAGGACAAGCGACTGAATGATGCGGGCCATGCGCCCGTTGCCGTCGCGGTAGGGATGGATCATGGCCAGGTTCAGGTGAGCCATTGCGGCGCGCACGAGGGCGGGCACGCTCGTGGAGTCGTGAAGCTCGGCTACCAGCTCTTCCACTAGCCCGGGAACCTCGTCTCCGGGCGGCCCCTCGTAGACGATCTGACCCGATGCCTCGTTATGCACGTAGATCGGCCCTGGCCGGAAGAGGCCCGGCCCCTTGGCCATGTCGTACTTGAGCATCATGAAGTGAAGGCTGTTGATTAGCCCCTGGCTGTAGGCGAAGTGCGGGTCATTCGCCAGCTGCAGGACGTACGTCATCGCGTCCCGATAGCCCGCGATAGCCTGGCGCGTCTCCTCGGCGGCACCGAGCGGCTCCTCGCCCTCCGCCATCGCCATGGCATCGGCCAAGGTGACGATGTACCCCTCGATGGTGTTGGAGCCTTGGATCGCGCGTGCGAACATGACGCGGCGTAGCGACCCCGTCCAACGCCGGGGGCTCTGAGCCACCGCGTATCGAAGGTTGGTACGTAGATCGTCGATCTTCGCGACGACCTCCAGATCTTCGGCTGTAAGGTCGGGGGTCGTGAATAGCATCGTGGCTCACCGTACGGGGTGGATTATCCGATAAATCTCTGCGTGCTGCAGGATTCTAATCTGCACCATGAGGATTGTCGACCTCTAACCTGCACGTACGTCGCGGGCCCCTCTCCGCTTTCGCGCTCGCTCCCACCATCGGCGCACGTGCCATCGCGCACGGCTGTCCGACGTCATCTATGCAGTGCGGTGGCTCACGAAGTGACGCATTACGCCAAGGATGGCGTAGCCAACCAGGGCGCCGGTGACGTTGACGATGACGTCGTCGATGTCGGCTGAGCGGTCGGGGACCGCCAGCTGGGTGAGCTCGATGGCGGTCGAGACGAGGAGTGCAAGGAGGGCGACGCGCCACCATCGGTCCAGGGCGGGGAGAGCGATGGGGCCGAGGAGGCCGAGGGGGAGGAGCAAGGCCAGGTTGCCGAACAGGTTGCGCAGCCAGAAATCCGAGCCGAGGTTGTCCAGGTAGATCGCGAGCGTGTGGAACGGGACCAGGTTGTCATCCACGACCTGGCCTGGGCGCGGGTGCGCGGGCTGGAGGGCGAGCACCAGGCCGCCGATCAGCCACACGGCAAGGACGAGCGTGGCGAGCAGGCGCATGGGGCTACCTTGGCACGGATCGCGGCGCGAGCTGCGCTAGAATCGGAGGCGGCCTCGGATCTGCAGATCGGCGAGGCCGTTTGAGCGCCCGAACACTCGACAGGAGCCGCTGCCCTGGACCTCTCCGGCGTCCTCTTCGTCCTGCTCGCCGCTGGTGTCATCGGCGCCGGGCTGCTGGTGGTCACGCTGCGCAACATCATCCACAGCGCGGTCGCGATGATGGTCTGCTTCGGGTCGCTGGCGGGGATGTACGCGCTCCTGGGAGCCCCGATCGTGGCGGCCGCACAGGTCCTCATCTACCTCGGCGCCATCAGCGTCCTGATCCTGTTCGCGATCATGCTGACCCAGGCCGGCGACGCGAACCTGCCGTCGCCGTTCCACCGCCAGGTCTGGCTGGCGGCGCTCGCCGCGGTCGCGGTGGTGGGACTCATCGGCTGGGCCGTCACCGCGACGGATTGGGGCAACGCCACCGTCGTCATCGCGGTCAACCTGAACGCGATGGCCGTGGCGCTCTTCACCGACTACGCGCTGCCGTTCGAGATCCTGAGCCTGCTGCTGCTGGCCGCCATCATCGGCGCCATCTATCTCGCGAGGCGCCCTGAAGACGACGAGCAGGCCAACAGCTGATGGGCCTGCAGGCGTACCTGATCGTCTCGGCCATGCTCTTCGCGATCGGGATGTTCGGCTTCCTGGCGCGCCGCAACGCGATCCTGATGCTGATCAGCATCGAGCTGATGCTGAACGCGGTGAACCTGTCGCTGGTCGCCTTCAACGCGTACGACTACTACACCCCCAACGACTCCGGGGCGATCTTCGCGCTGCTGGTGATGGCCGTCGCGGCGGCCGAGGCGACGGTGGGACTGGCCCTGGTGATCGCCATCATCCGCACCCGCCAGACCCCCGAGGTGGACGAGTACTCGGACCTCAAGGAATGAGCCGATGACCGTCGAGTCGCTGATCGCGCTCATCCCGGCCCTGCCGCTGGCCGGCTTCCTGTTCGCGGTGCTGGTCGGCCCGCGCATCGATCGCTTCCCGGCACGTGGCCACGAGTCGCACGGCGAGGGCCGTGACGCGCACGCCGAGGTGGACGAGTCGGGCTTCCGCCCGGTCCCCAGCGAGGAGGAGCAGCGCGCCACCTCGCCGCATGCCGGGCACGCCGACGACCTGGCCAACAGCAACGGCGCCGATGGGGTCATCCCCGCCGACCTGAACGACGGGCTGGGCCAGGTGGGCCACGTGGTCGAGGGCGGGCCGCGGCCGGTCTACCGCTCGTGGTGGATTCCCACCGCGCTGGTGGCGGTCGGGTGGATCTTCAGCATGGTCGTTTTCGTCAACGTCGTGTTCGGCGGGCACGAGTACCACGTCTCGCTGTACGAGTGGATCGGCTCCGGCAGCTTCCACGTCGAGATCGCCTTCCTGGTAGATGGGCTGACCGCGATGCTGCTGCTGGTGGTCAGCACGGTCGGCCTGCTGGTCCACGTTTACAGCATCGGCTACATGGACGGCGACCGCGGTCTGTGGCGCTTCTTCGCCTACCTGAACCTCTTCATGTTCAGCATGCTGCTGCTGATCCTGGGCGACAACTTCCTGATGCTGTACG
>JBBDNI010000030.1:0-19366 GCA_040877645.1 Chloroflexota bacterium | reverse complement strand
GCCGAGGGCTTCGTCCATCACGGCGCCGTGGACGAGCTTCGCCGGCAGCAGCGCGTCGACACCGCCGGCATCCTGGCCCAGATTCGCGATTCGCTGGGACTCGAAGCGCCTGCCGAGGCGACCGCGGATCCCTCGAGTGCGAGCGCCGCCTAGTCGTGCTTTTCGGGTCCATCTCTGTGCGGCGCCTCGGGTGGGGTCGCGTTGTGGCCCGTTCTTGCCAGATTACCCGCCCGGCTGGGCTTATCGGCTCGATCGAGCGATTAGTTGTCAGATCCCAGCCTGGTTGGTACTAGGCGGGTAGAAGCGCACCGACACGGCCTTCAGGGGCCAACGACACGCTCAACCGAGCGGCCGATGTGGAGCCACGTGCCTCCATTCCCGCCTAACGACAGCCTCGTTGCGTTCTGGCAACATCCCGGAGCCGCAGCCATTCGCCCGTGGGCTCGTACCATGGCGGACATGCCGCGCCGCCGCTTGGACCAGCTGCTCATCGAGCGCGGACTGGCCCGATCGCGCGCTGAGGCGCAGGCGCTGCTACTCGCCGGCGAGGTCGAGCTGTCGGGGGCAGGCAGCAGGACCCTGAAGCCGGGCCAGCTGGTGGCAGCCGATGCGCAGCTGACCATCAACGTCGGGCCGCGCTGGGCCTCACGCGGGGGCGACAAGCTCGAGGCCGCTCTCGACGTTTTTGGCATCGACCCGACCGGCCTGGCGTGCCTGGACGCGGGCGCATCGACCGGCGGCTTCAGCGATGTGCTGCTGGCTTGCAGCGCCCGCGTGATCTACGCCGTGGACGTCGGCCGCGCCCAGCTCGTCGACCGGCTGCGCCGCGATCCGCGGCTGGTGAGCATGGAGCGCACGAATCTGCGGACGCTCGACTCCCTTCCCGAGCCGATCGAGCTGGCCACGCTCGACCTCTCGTTCATCTCGCTGCGCCTGGTGCTGCCGGCCGTGCGACGCCTGCTCGCCGATGACGGCCGCGTGATCGCTCTCGTCAAGCCACAGTTCGAGGCGGGGCGCGAGGCGGTGCCGCGCGGTGGGGTGGTGCGCGATCCGGCGACCCATCGCGCGGTCCTGGACCAGTTCGCCGACGACGCCATGGCGGCCGGGTTCGTCCCACGGCAGCTGCTCAGCTCACCGATCCTGGGTGGCGACGGGAACCGCGAGTTCCTGGTTCTGCTCGAGATCGGGGACGTTCTGGACCAGGGCTGGACGGCGCAGGTCGAGCGCGTGCTGCCATCGCCCGTATGACGCGCGCAGTACGATGCCGGCCATGAAGCGCAAGGGTGCGCCCGCCGCTGAGCAGCTGAGCGTCTTCGAGGAGCTCGAGCCGGTCGAGCCGTTGCTGCACGAGCCGTCGCCCGACACGATGCGCCAGATCGTCTCGCTCCGGATGCCCGACGCGCTCCTGGCGCGGGTCGAGGAGGTGGCGCGCGGACGCGGGGTGTCGCCATCAAGCCTGATGCGCGCCCTGATCGCTGCCGGGCTGGATCGGTCCTATGCGGCTATCACCCCGGACGAGCTCGCCGCCGAGCTGGCCGCGCTGCGGCGCGGCATGGACGAGATCGCGACGAGGCTGCGGGCCGGCGACTGATGCGCTTCGGCTTCGCCTTCAACCCGACGAACCCCGACGCGCGCGCCACGCTCGACCGGGCGCTGGACTGGTGCGGTGCCCACGGCGTCGAGGCCTGGGACGCTCCCGCCGCGGAAGGCGCACGGATCGCGGAGGGCTGCGCGGGAAGCGACCTGGTCTGCGTGCTGGGTGGCGACGGCACCTTCCTGCATGCCGCGCGTGGGATCGGCGACACCGGCGTCCCGACCCTGGGGGTCAACCTGGGGCGTGTCGGATTCCTGGCCAAGGTCGAGACCGATGGTCTGGAGGAGGCGCTCGACAAGGTGGCGCGCAGCGACTACACGATCGAGGACCGCTTGCGGATCGCCGCGACCGTGGTTCGCGTCGACGGCGAGCAGCAGGAGCACGCCTGCCTCAACGAGGTGGTGGTGGCGCGTGGCACCAGGGTGCGGATGATCCAGGTCGAGGTCGAGGTGAGCGGCAGCCACCTGGCCACGTGGGTCGCCGACGGCGTGGTGGTGGCGACGCCCACCGGCTCGACTGCCTATTCCTTCAGCGCGGGCGGCTCGATCCTCGATCCGCGCCTGCGCAACATGATCATCACGCCTGTCGCCGCCTATCTCTCGCCGCTGCGCAGCGTGGTCGCCGGCGAGGATCAGGTGGTTCGGCTGGCGCTGCGCCAGGCACCGACCGGGGCCGCGATCAGCATCGATGGCCAATGGGACCTCCCGATGCAGGTCGGCGAGATGGTCGAGGTGCGGGCGCTGCCCGCCCCGCTGCGCATGGTCCAGCTGAGCGGCAGCACGCCGTTCTACGACCTGCTGCGCACCAAGGCCTCGCTGCTTCCGTACTGAGCGCATGGCCGATGCCGATCCGGCGCTGCTGGCGGCGATCCGATCATTCCTTGACGAGCTGCAGGTCGAGCGCGGCCTCTCCCCGCTGACCGTGGCCGCCTACCGGCGCGACCTCGCCCAGTTCGCTGCCGGCGCGGGTGACGCCTGGCGGCACGATCCGGAGCCGGTGCGCGACTTTGTGAACCGGCTGCGTCGCGAGGGGCGACGTCCCAGCACCCAGGCCCGCAAGGTGGCTGCCATCCGCAGCTTCTACGGCTTCGCGCTGCGCGAGGAGCTGGCCGATCGGGACGTGGCCTCACTGCTCGACGCCCCGAAGGCCGGCTCCTACCTGCCCGATGTCCTCGGTCCGGAGCAGGTTGCGCGGATTCTCGATGCGCCGTCCGCGGACGACCCGGTAGGCGTCCGCGATCGGGCCATCCTGGAGCTGCTGTACGCCTGCGGCCTGCGGGTCAGCGAGCTGACAGGCCTCGACACCGATCGGGTCGACCTGCCCGGCCTGCAGGTGCGCGTCATCGGCAAGGGGAATCGGGAGCGACGCGTCCCAATGGGGGAGGAGGCACGCGAGCGTCTGCACCGCTACCTGGCCGGACCACGCGCCACCTGGACCGGCAATCGCCCGAACCCGGCGGTCTTCGTCAGCCAGCGCGGCGCGCGGCTGGCTCGCGAGTCGGTGTGGCGTCTGGTGCGTCACTGGGCGACCGTGGCGGGGGTCGCTTCACGGGTCACGCCGCACACCTTTCGGCACAGCTTTGCGACCCACCTGCTCGAGGGTGGAGCCGACCTGCGGGTGGTTCAGACGCTCCTTGGCCATGCTAGCATCAGCACCACCCAGCTTTACACGCACCTGACCGGAGAGCGCCTCCGCGAGGTCTACACGCGGGCGCATCCACGAGCCTGAGCTGCAGCGGAGCGGTCCGATGAGTTACGCCCGAAACCTCCTCAGCCGGGGCGAGGAGGTCGTCTTCGAAAGCCGCCAGCACTGGTTCGCGGTGGTTGCCGACAACTGGCCCTTCATCGTCGCCTCGATCCTGTCGTTCGCGGTGCTGATCTGGCAGACATCACTCGGCGAGTGGCCCCTGCGCGGCCTCCTGCAGATCGTCTCGCTGATCGTCCTGCTCGTCTCGCTGGGCCGCATCGGCCTGAAGGTCTGGTCGTGGCGCAACCAGGAGTACCTCGTCACCACGCGCCGGCTGATCAAGGCGGAGGGCATCTTCAACAAGACGATGGCCGATTCCAGCCTGGAGAAGATCAACGACGCGCATCTGACCCAGAGCTGGATCGGGCGCATCTTCGACTACGGCACGCTCGACATCCTGACCGCCGCCGACGAGTCGGCCGGGATCCAGGACTACGACATGCTGGCCGAGCCGATCAAGTTCAAGATCTCGATGCTCAACCAGAAGGAGAAGCTCGAGCGGCCAGACCTCGCTCCGCCAGCGCGGATGCAGACGTCGACGGCCGCGCCGCAGATGCAGCGAGCCGAGCCGATGTCGCCGCGCGCCGGCTCTGATCGTGTCGCCCAGGTGCCGATGAGCGGCGCACCCGCCGCCCCGCCAGCCGGCGCCCCACCGGCTGCCGCGCCTGCCCGGCCGGTCGACCAGCTGACGGCGACGCTCGAGAGCCTGGCCGCGCTGCGCGACAAGGGGCTGATCACCCCCGAGGAGTACGAGGCCAAGAAGCGCGACCTATTGGGGCGGATGTAGGTGGAGGAGCCCCGCCGCTCGTTCTCCGACGGGGTCTACGGGGACGAACTCCAACGGCGAATCGATGAGGCGGCGGTGGTCATCCGCTCCCGCCTGGAATCCACCCCGGAGTTTGCGTCGCCCCGCCTGGCGATCATCCTGGGTTCCGGCCTGGGCGGGGTCGTCGGGCTGCTGGACCCGCAGCCACAGACCAGCATCCCGTACGCGGAGATCCCGCACGTCCCGGGCGCGACCGTGGCGGGGCATGCCGGCCAGCTGGTGGCTGGCCTTTCCGGCGGCCTGCCGATCCTGCTCCTCTCCGGCCGTGCGCACGGCTACGAGGGCTGGTCGCATCGCCAGGCCACGCTCCTGCTGCGCGCCTGCCTGTCGCTGGGCATCACGACCCTGGTCGTCACCAACGCGTCGGGTGGCATCAACCCGGACTTCAACCCCGGCGACGTGATGCTGATCTCGGACGTCATCAACCTGTCGGGCGACAACCCGCTGGCCGGCCCGAACCTCGACCGCCTCGGCCCGCGCTTCGTGTCGATGACCGATGCCTTCGATGCCAATCTTCGCGACCGAGCCCGTGCAGCCGCGGAACGCGCCGGAGTGACGCTGCACGAGGGGGTGTACCTGATGCTGGCCGGCCCGACCTACGAGACGCGCGCCGAGCTTCGGATGCTCCGGACCCTGGGCGCCGACGCGGTCGGCATGTCGACCGTGCCCGAGGTGCTCGTGGCCCGGCACGCCGGCATTCGGGTGATCGGCTTCAGCCTGGTCACCAACAAGGCGACGCCCGAGATGGAGGGCGAGGTGACCCACGAAGAGGTGCTGGCCATTGGCCCGATGGGTGCCGCGCGCCTCCTGTTGCTCCTGCGCGAGCTGCTGCCGGAGCTCGGTTAGTGCTCTTCTCGAATCCAGACCCGGCGCTGCTGGTGGGGATCGTGGTGGCCCTGGTGGCCGGCATCACCTTCCACGAGTTCAGCCATGCCCTGCTGGCCGATCAGCTCGGCGACCACATGCCGCGCGCCCTTGGGCGGGTCAGCCTCAACCCGCTGCGGCATCTCGACCCGCTGGGCTCGATCTTCCTCCTGATCGCCGGCTTCGGCTGGGGCCGGCCGGTGCCGGTCAACGGGTACGCCCTGCGTCCGGGCAGGATCGGGATGACGATGGTCGCCGCCGCCGGGCCGCTCGCCAACTTTGCCCTCGCCGCGCTGGTGGCGGTCGCCTTTCGCATCCTGCAGCTGGGTGGTCTGCTCGACGCGGAGTTCCCGCGCCTGGTGGTCGCCTCGACCGTCTTCTTCAACGTGGCGCTCGGCTTCTTCAACCTGATCCCGATCCCGCCGCTGGACGGCTACAACGTGGTGCTGCCACTCCTGCCGCCGCGCCAGGCGATGATCGTCCAGCGCTACGCGCCGTACGGCTACATCGCGCTCCTGCTCCTGGTGGTGCTCTCGTATGGAGCGGGGAGCGGACCGCTCGACTGGCTCTTCGAGCTGGCGGGCGCGATCTCGAGGTTCCTGATCGGTGCATAGGGTCCGGCAGTTCATCGGCTATCTCACCGCTCGCGTCGACCCGGCAGAGGTGGCGCGAGCGCGCGCCTGGCTGCCCGATGCCGCCTGGCCGCTCTTCGCCGCCATGCCGACCGCCGACCGACGGCACGCGCTCGATGTCGCGGGTCGATTGGTGAGCGGCGGCCAGCCGGATCCCGACCTGCTGGCGGCAGCGATGCTTCACGACGCCGCCAAGGGTCCACGCCTGCGCCTGTGGCACCGCGTCGCCGGGGTCCTGCTCGAGCGTGTTGCCTCCCGGGCGCTTGCCCGCCTGGCGATCGCCGACGATCGATCCTGGCGCTACCCGTTCCATCTCTACCTGCATCACGCCGAGCTCTCAGCCGGCGCCGCGCAGCGTGCCGGCTGCAACGAGCGGACCATCGCATTCATCCGCGGTGCGGCGCCGATGGTCGACGCGCCGCTGGCCGCGGCCCTGCGCCGCGCCGACGAGGCAAGCTGACCGCATGCCCAGCGAATCGTTCGAGATCCCCGAGGCTCCGTCGGCCGCTGTTCCGGTCGGCCAGGCCGCTCCCCAAACCCCCGGATTCGAGGTCCAGCTCGAGGTGTTCAGCGGCCCGTTAGGCGTGCTGCTGCACCTGATCGAGTCGCGCCAGCTCGACATCCTGACCGTCCCGCTCGCCGACCTGGCGGATGCCTATGTCGAGCATCTGGCCACCAACCCGGTCGATGCGCGACAGCTGTCCGAGTTCGTCGCGATCGCCGCCCAGCTGATCCTCCTCAAGTCCCGCAGCCTGCTGCCTGGCGAGGCGCCGCTCCCCGTCGCAGAAGGCTCGGAGGAGCCGGATGAGGGGGAGCTGCGGCGTCGGCTGCTCGAGTATCGGGCAGTCCGCGACCTCGCCCGCGCGCTCGGTCTGCGTGACCTGACCAGCCCGATGCAGCGACGGGAACCGCGCGAGGCGGACCTGCCGAGCGCGCCGATCACCCCGCTGCCGCCCGCGCTGCTCGCCCAGGCGATGGCGGGACTGGCCGCCATTCCCGAGCCGGAGGCCCCGCCGCCGGAGGTGGTGGCGCGCGAGATCACAATCGCCATGCAGATCGCCGTCCTTCAGGCTGCCATGGCAGCGGGCGGACGGGTCGTGCTCCAGCAGCTGCTCGCCGCATGCCGCTCCCGGACCGAGCTCACCGTCACCCTGCTGGCGACCCTCGAGCTGGTGCGGCGCCGGCAGGTGCGCGTCGAGCAGCGCGAGCTCTTCGGCCCGATCATCCTGGAATCGACGACATGAGCACGACGAACGACCTCGCGGCGTTCTACGAGGCGCTCCTCTTCATCGCCGAGCGGCCGCTCAGCGGTGCCGAGCTGGCGGAGCTTGGCGGCGTGCCGCGCCTGCAGGCCGAGGCGACCCTCGCGGATCTCGCCGAGCAGCTGGCCGAGGACGGCCGCGGCATCCGCTTGCAGCGCCTCGGCGACGCGTGGCAGCTGGCCACCGCGCCGGAGGTGGGCGAGCGACTCGCCGCCTACGCGGCGCGTGACGAGCCGCGGCTCACGCCGGCGGCGCTCGAGGCGCTGGCGGTGGTGGCGTACCGCCAACCGTGCACCCGGGGCGAGGTCGATCGGCTGCGGGGCGTCGACTCGGACTACGTCCTGCGCTCGCTCCTCCACCGCCGGCTGCTGGTCGAGGTCGGGCGCCGCGATACGCCGGGTCGGCCGATCCTGTACGGCACGACCTTCACCTTCCTCGAGCGCTTCGGACTCACCTCGCTCGACGACCTGCCATCGATTCCAGCCGATGGCGACCCTGAGTTCAGCATCGACAACCTGCCGCCGCTGCCGGCCCCTGTGCCGGAGCCGGTCGATGCCGGCTGAGCGAATCCAGAAGCTGCTGGCCCGGAGCGGGGTCGCATCGCGGCGGGGGGCCGAGGCGCTGATCGCTGACGGGCGGGTGACCCTCAACGGGAAGATCGCCACGTTGGGCCAGACGGCGGACCCCACCGCCGATCGCGTCGAAGTCGACGGGGCCCCGCTGCCGGTTGCCCACGCGGCGCTGCACCTGGCAGTCCACAAGCCCGCCGGACTCCTCTCCTCCGCGCACGACGAGCGCGGCCGGCGCTCGGTGGTCAGCCTGGTTGAGCTGGACGGCGTCGGGCGACTCTGGCCCGCCGGCCGGCTCGACGTCGATTCAGAGGGGCTCATGCTGCTGACCAACGACGGCGCGTGGGCCAATCGAGTCCTGCACCCACGCTACGGGGTCGAGCGCGAGTACGCGATCCTGCTCGACGCCGCACCGACCGCCGCGGATCGCGAGGCGCTGCTCTCCGGCGTCGAGCTGACCGACGGTCCGGCGCGGCTGCTGGCCATCCATCCCGCGCCGCCACCCAGCGAGATCGTGCGGCCGCCCGACGAGGGCGGTCATTGGCTGCGGATCCGGGTCGGTGAAGGGCGGAAGCGTGAGGTTCGCCGCCTCTTCGCCGCCGGTGGCTATCGCGTCGAGCGGCTGATCCGGACGCGCCTGGGGTCGCTCGCGCTCGACGGCCTGCGGGTCGGGGAGTGGCGGCAGCTCCGCGCTGCCGAGGTGGAGGCGCTGGCCGGCGCCCGACCGCGCGTCGCCGCGCGTCGGCAAGACCGGTCACATCTCAACGTCGCGATCGATGGACCGTCCGGCTCGGGCAAGAGCACGATCGGGTACTCGCTGGCGCAGCGGATCGGCGCCACCTTCGTCGACACGGGTCTCATGTATCGGGCACTCACCCTGGCGGCCCTCGCCCGCGAGATCGACCCGGACGACGGTGAGGCGCTCGGGCAGCTCGCGAGGGAGGTGCGCATCGAGGTCCGTCGGCCGCGCCGCGACCAGCCGGACCGCCGCGAGACGGTGCTGCTCAACGGCGACGACGTGACGGATGCGGCGCGTACGCCCCGCGTCGATCGGGCCGTCTCGTCGGTCGCGCGGCACGCGGCCGTGCGCGATGCCATGCTGCACGTCCAGCGCGCGGCGGCGCGTCGCCGGGACACGGTGATGGTTGGGCGCGACATCGGCACCGTCGTCCTGCCTGACGCCAGCCTCAAGGTCTTTCTCACCGCATCCGCCGCCGTGCGCGCTGGCCGCCGAGCCGGGGAGATGGGTCGTCCGGATCGCGCCGGGCGGTACCTGCACGAGATTGAGCAGCGTGACGCGGCTGACACCGGGCGGGCCGTCGCGCCGCTCCGCAAGGCGTCGGGCGCCCTCGTCCTTGATACGGGCGAGCTGGATGTGGAGGCAGCAGTGGACGCCATCGCGGCGCACCTGCCGGAAGCGACGTGAGCACCTGGTTCTTCCATCCCGGTGCGGTATTGACCGAGTGGCTGAAGTTCCTGCTGGGTGGAGGTCGGGTCGAGGGGCTCCAGCACGCGCCGCGCGAGGGCGCATACATCCTGGTCGGCAACCATTGCTCGAACCTCGATCCGCCATTCATCGGCGCAGCGGTCGGGCATCACACCGGGCGTGTCATCCACTTCATGGCCAAGGATGAGATCAGCCGATGGCCGCTCGTCGGCTGGCTGGCCCGCTCGGCCGGGGTCTTCTTCGTGCGGCGGGGCGAGGGCGACCGGGCGGCGCAGCGGATCTCGATGCAGCACCTGGCAGCCGGACGGCCGATCGGGATCTTTCCGGAGGGGACCCGCTCGCGCAACGGTGTGCTGGGCGAGGCGAAGTCCGGCGTCGCGCTGATCGCCATCCGCAGCGGCGCGCCGATCCTGCCGGTCGGGATCAGCGGCAGCGGCAAGATCTTTCCAGGACGGAGTCGCATCCCGCATCGGACGCGGGTCGATATCCGCATCGGTCCGGTCTTCCACCTGGCACACCAGCCCGATGGCCACCTCGACCGCGAGGTCATGGCGGCGGGGACCGAACGGATCATGCGCGAGATCGCCGCGCTCCTGCCAGAGGCGCAGCAGGGCCGGTGGGCAAGGGCTGCCGACTGAGGTGTAGGTTGACAATGATGGTCTGTTCGAGCACGTCGGTATGGCAATCGCGAGTGGCAGCGGCGATCCTCGCCGCGCTGCTCTCGGGATGTGCGCTGGCCGAGACCGCCCGCCTGCACGTTGCGATTCGCAACAACACCGACGCACCGGCGCTCGTCCAGATGGTCGCGTTCGATTTCGTGACGGGCGAGTTCGGCGGACCGCTCGGAGATGCCATGAGCATCCGGGCGGGCAAGAGCGCGAGGCTGCAGGTTGCCATTCCTGCCGCCGGGCAATGGGCCCTGAGGATCAACGACCTTCCCGCCGTGACGTCGCTGGGCTGGGCGGACGCCGAGCGAGGCCTTCCCGGCGAGGGACCGCTCAACTACTCCATCAGCGTGGACGACGATGGGGGCCTCTCCACCATGACCACCCGTGGCAATGTCGAGGCCGGAGAGACCTCCGCTCCCGTTCCCAACTGAGGGCACGGACCGCGAATCCGGCGTTCATGACCGCGCCGGATACACTTGACCCGATGACCACCGCCACCCGTCCCGAGGTCCGCATCGCCGAGCGAGCTGGCTTCTGCTATGGCGTGCGCCTCGCCATCGACAAAGCCAAGCACGCGCGAGACGAGGGGAAGGAGGTCACCACCCTCGGCCAGCTGGTCCACAACCCGGGGATCAAGGCCGACCTCTCCGATCGCGGCATCAAGACCGCCGACCTGGCCGACCAGGTCGAGGGCGGGACCCTGGTCATCCGCGCTCACGGCGTGCCGAAGGGCGAGCTCGACCAGGTGCGTGGCAAGGATGACCTGGAGGTGATCGACGCCACCTGCACCTGGGTGCTCCAGTCGCAGAAGGCGGCGCGCGAGCTGGCCGAGGCGGGGTACACGGTCTGCATCATCGGCCACGAGGACCATCCGGAGGTGAAGGGGGTGCGCTCGTACGCCGGCGAGAAGCACGTGGTGGTCGACGACATGGACCGATCGACCTGGGAGCGCGTCCCGCACACCAAGAAGATCGGGGTCCTGAGCCAGTCGACCATCCTCCCCTACAAGCTCGAGGAGTTCGCGGCGTTCTGCCTGCCGCGCTGCCACGACCTGCGCGTCGTGAATACGGTCTGCCCGGTGACCCTCACCCGCCAATCGGACTCGGTGATGCTGGCCGCCGAGGTCGACGCGATGCTCGTGGTCGGCGGCAAGAACAGCAGCAACACGAAGGAGCTGGCCGTCAAGTGCGCGGAGGTGTGCGCCGACACGCTGCACATCGCCGATGCCGACGAGCTCGAGGCCGAGCATCGCGACTGGGTGCGACACAAGGCCCGCATCGGGATCACCGGCGGCACCTCGACGCCCGAGGTCGATCTCGAGGAGGTCCGCGACCGGATCTATTCGCTCACAGCCGCCTAGCGGCCGCCGTCGCACCCATTTGTGCAACTGTGCAGCCGTGCTGCCCAGACAGTCCTGACAGGGAGCCCGCCGGCCTACCCGCGAGGGTCATCCAGAGGCGGCTGCACCTGAGGTGAACCGGACAGCATCGATGACCGCGGCGAGGCGCTCCTGGAGCATCTTGAAGCCGAGGTGCTCACGCGCGATCGCGAAGTTGTGGGCGGCGTTGGCCGCCCGCCGCTCCTGATCGCGGATCAGGTCACGCACCTCGGCCACGGTCGAGTCGGTGATGGCGCCCTCGATCTCGACGAATCGGAACCCGAGCGGCCGGATATCGGCCTCGTAGACGGTGTATCGGTTCACGACCAGCGGCTTGCCGAAGTAGACGGTCTCGATCAGGGCGTTGCCGAAGCCCTCGTACAGGCTCGGGAAGGTGATCAGATCGGCCTCGAGGTAGGAATCGGTGACCGCGAAGATCATCCGATCGCCGTGATGCCAGCGCTCGTGGGCGAACCGATCGGCGCCATAGCGCAGATCGACGCCGAGCTGGTCAGCGAGCACGTGGAGGCGCGACAGGTAGTCGAGCCCCTCGTCGCCGGCGGGGCTGGTGATCATGAGGTGGGCATGGGGATCGTTGAGCCGATGGAGCAGCTCGATCGCCAGCTCGATTCCCTTGCGCGGCACGACCCGCGTCGGCTGCACCGCCAGCAGGTTGTGCGTGCCCATCCCGAGCTCGCCGCGCAGCGAGCGTGAATAGTCGTCTCGACTCGGCGGCTCCACCTCGAACTCGTAGGCGTTGGGGATGATGGTCGAGGAGATGCCACGCCGGCGCTCGAGCTCGGCGGCGGCGAGGCTGTTGATGCTGACGTGCCGGACAGTGGGCAGGTCGGGTGGGAAGGCCGCCTCCAGCAGATCCGGCACGATGCAGCCCGCGAAGCGATCGCGCTCCCACGCGTAGTCATGGTGATGACCGATGGTCGGCAGCCGCAGCTCTGCGACGAGGCGCGCCAGCGCGACGCCGAGCGGCAGGTGCATCGGAATCGCCCAGGCGTTCTCGACGATGAGCAGCTCGATCCCGTCCGCCTCGATCCAGTCGGCGAGCTGGGGCACCAGCTCGTCCGCCAGTCGGGCCACCTCGCGTCGCACGGCGGACGCGTCCGCGGCCGGGTCGAAGGCGGCGGCCGAGACGGCCATCGCCGGCGGATGGGTGAAATGCATCGCGGGGATCAGCCGCCCATCGTCTCGCCCGCGCGGCAGCTCCGCCGCACACAGCCGCGTCTCGTGGCCGAGGCGGTGCAGGACCAGCTCCCACTTGAGGGTCTCGAACGAGACCCCGTCGACGCCCGCCAGCCGGGTTCCGACCAGACCGATGCGCATGCCCGGACCGTACCACGCAGGGTTCCCCCGATCACTCTGGCCGCCGGGCGGCGGCTAGACTCGGGCCATGTCCCTCCCCGTGGTCGCCATCGTGGGCCGCCCCAACGTCGGCAAGTCGACCCTCTTCAACCGGCTGGTCGGCGAGCGTGTCGCGATCGTCGAGGACGTCCCCGGCACAACCCGTGACCGCGTGTATGGGATCGGCGAGTGGAACGGGCGGCGCTTCACATTGGTCGACACGGGTGGCCTCGAGCTGGAGCCGGGCACCGATATCGAGTCACGGGTGCAGGACCAGGCCCGGGTGGCGATCCAGGAGGCGGACCTGGTCCTCTTCGTGGTCGATGCCGCGGCCGGCATCGCGCCGCTCGACCACGAGGTGGCCGACCGGCTGCGCCGGGCGGGGAAGCCAACCATCCTGGTCATCAACAAGGCCGATAACCCCCGCCTGGAGCACGAGGGCGCCGAATTCCATGCCCTCGGCTTCGGAACGACCATCACGATCAGCGCCCAGCACGGCCGGAGCACCGGCGACCTAGCCGACCTGCTGGTCGATGGCCTCCCGCCCCCGCAGCCGGGCGAGGTGGAGCCGGAGGCATCGGTCTATGACGACCGTGACCTTGCCGAGGGAGACCTGGCCGAGCTGGCCGAGACGGAAATGGGTCCGCCACGAGTGGCCATCGTCGGGCGCCCGAACACCGGCAAGAGCACCTTCATCAACCGCGTGCTGGGGAGCGAGCGGATGATCGTGTCCGAGATCCCCGGCACCACTCGCGACCCGGTCGACTCGGCCGTGTCGGTTGATGGCGAGCCGATGATCCTGGTCGACACCGCCGGCATTCGGCGTCGAGGGTCGGTCGACCGCGGGATCGAGCAGTACTCGGTGCTGCGCGCCATGAAGGCGATCGAGCGGGCCGACGTGGCGGTGGTGATGACCGATGCGATCGAGGGCTACACCGCGCAGGACGCGCACGTCGTCGGCCACGTGCTCGAGGCGTTCAAGGGGATCGTGCTGGTCATCAACAAGTGGGACGCGCTCGAGAAGGACGGCCACACCGCCGACGACTGGATGAAGACCCTCCGCCGCGAGGCCCCATACCTGGCCTGGGCCGATATCGTCTTTGCATCGGGCCAGACCGGGCAGCGCGTGGATCGCATCCTGCGCGAGGCGCGTCGCGTGGCCGAGGAGCGATATCGGCGCATCTCGACCGGTGAGCTGAACCGGGTGGTCAGCGATGCCGTGCGCGAGCATCCGCCGGCCCACGTCCGCAACCGGCTGCCGAAGATCCTGTACGCGACCCAGGTCGCCGTCGCGCCTCCCACCTTCGTGATCTTCGTCAACGACCCCGAGCTGATCCACTTCAGCTACCGGCGCTACCTGGAGAACCGCATCCGGGCTGAATACGGATTCCTGGGCACCCCGATCCGACTCATCTTCCGCCAGCGCGTCTCGGAGGAGGCGGCGCGTCGCCCGCGACGTGCCCGGCGCAAGGTCGCCAGAAAGCGGTGACAGTGCCGGCTCGCTGTTCGCGGGTCGTCGTTGCGTCCGCGAGTCGCCGGTCGTCTCTCAGGGTCCGCCGTCGGGGTCGTACAGGAAGGTGACCACGGGCAGGCCGGGGCCGCCGCTCCAGTCCCCTCCTGACACGAGCACCTCGCCATTCGTCAACAAGGTGGCGGTGTGGCCCGCTCGACCCTGGAGCATCGGTGCGGTTGCGGCCCACCGGCCATTGGCGGGGTCGTAGACCTCGGCGGACGCCGTGATGCCGTAGCCCCCGGCCACCAGCACGGTTCCGTCCTGCAGCAGCGTGGCGGTCGCGAATACGCGGGACTCGCCCATGCTTGCGACGCGAACCCACGAGTTGGTTGACGGCCGATAGACCTCAGCCGATGCCTGGGGGCCGATGTCGCTCTCACCACCCACCACGAGCACCGTCCCGTCTCCAGGACTTCGCGCTCGCGAGGAGTCAATTCCCCTCCGATCGTCGCATCGCTGCCGGTCATGGACGATTCACCTGTGGCACGTAGGAGCAGTCAAGCAGGGAGTCTGGCACTAAAGGCTCACTGGGCCAATACCGAGCCCCTTTAGTCGCCCGCACGCCGCCTGACCGCGACCCTTTATTTTCGGGGACGCAACGCGCGCATCGGTGTGGGCGGGAGATTGTCCCGTCTCCGGTTCGCGCATCGCCTGTACCCCGGCCAGACGGCTGCTATCGTGCGCTTCGCATGACGGGACAGGTCGGTAACGGCGGCAGCCCGCGCCCTGGGATGCCGCGCATCCTCCTGTACACCGGCAAGGGCGGCGTGGGCAAGACGAGCATCGCTGCTGCTACGGCCCTGGTCTGCGCGCAGCGCGGCTATCGAACCATGGTGTTGTCGACCGACATCGCGCATAGCCTTGGTGACGTCTTCGGGACCCAGCTGGGGCCGGAGCCGGTCCAGATCGCCCCCAATCTGTGGGGCCAGGAGTCCGACGCCTTCTTCAACGTGACGCGCTACTGGGGACGCATCCAGGGCTACGTGGCGAGCGTCCTGCGTTGGCGCGGACTGGACGAGGTGATCGCCGAGGAGATGACGGTTCTGCCGGGCATGGACGAGGTTGGCAGCCTGCTGTGGATCGCGGAGCACCATGACTCCGGTAACTACGACGTCATCGTGGTGGATGCCGCTCCCACCGGTGAGACGCTCCGCCTGCTCTCGCTCCCGGAGGCCGGCAAGTGGTGGATGGAGAAAATCGAGCCGATCGGACGGCGGATCAGCAAGCTGACCGGCCCGCTGATCCAGCGCGTGGTGGGCATGCCGATGCCCGGGGGAGACGTCTTCGACGCAGGCGAGGATCTCTTCCGCAAGCTGGAGCATATGCACGATCTCCTCGCCGATCCGGATCTGACTTCGGTGCGGGTTGTCCTGACCCTGGAGCAGGTCGTCATCAAGGAGGCGCAGCGCTCATTCACCTACTTCCACCTCTACGGCTATCCGACCGATCTGGTCATCGCCAACCGCGTCCTGCCCGACGACGTGCCGTGGACCTACTTCAAGGGCTGGCATGAGGCCCAGCAGCGCTACGGTCCAATGGTGGAGCAGGCCTTCGCCCCGATCCCCGTGATACGCGCGCCCTTCTTCGACCGCGAGGTGGTGGGGCTGGAGGTGCTCCGTGAGCTCGGGGCGGCGCTATATCACGACACCGACCCGACGGTACACTTCTACCGCGGTCGACCCTACACCGTGAAGCGAGACGGTGGGGAGTTCATCCTGTCGATCGAGCTACCGTTTGCGATGAAGGAGGAGATCTCGCTGAGCCGCCACGCGGATGAGCTCCTGATCGAGGTCGGGACCTGGCGCCGCAATCTCGTGCTCCCGCGGGCCCTGGTCGAAGCACCGACCCGCGGCGCCCGCTTCGACGATCACGTGCTGAAGATTCGATTCGAGGCCCCGCCGCGGAACCCCACATGAGGTACAACCCATGGATGACAAGATGACCGATGATCTGGAATCAAGGATCGAGCGGCTCGAGCGTCGCACCAATCGCTGGGATGCCCGCGCCAGCATGGAGACCGCCTTCTGGGCCGTGATGCGGAACGTCTTCCCCGACGAGACTCGCAGCCACCTCAAGGCAGCCAGCCGGGAGCAGCTGCTGGCGGCGCGCAGCTACCTGGACCACTGGATCACCAAGATGGGCGACGACACCGCGTCCGAGGGAACAGCATCACGCGAAACGATCAAGGTCGAATAAGCCCCTGGGGATGACCGATCAAATCGGGGTCATCGGGGCGGGCGCCTGGGGGACGACCCTGGCGGTCAAGCTCGCCGCCGCGGAGCGGCCAGTCACCCTGTGGGCTCACACCGCCGCGGTCGGCGCGGAGCTCGCGACGGATCGCGAGAACCGGGCCTACCTGCCCGGGATCATCTTCCCGCCCAACGTCCGCGTTGCGACCGATGCGGCCTACCTGGCCGAGCCGCACCGCCTCTTCGTGCTGGCCGTGCCATCGGCCCACCTGCGTGGCGTCCTCAAGCAGCTGCGAGAGCACCTGTACCTCGGCGCCGCCCTCCTCTCGGTCGTCAAGGGGATCGAAGAGGGGACCCACCTGCGCATGAGCGAGGTGATCGACCAGGAGCTGCCGGGGCGGAGGATCGCGGCGCTCTCCGGGCCAAACCTCGCCCGGGAGATCGCCGCCGGGCTGCCAGCCGGGACGGTGGTGGCCTCAGGTGATGCGGAGCTGGCAGCCGAGATGGCGACGATCCTGGGAAGCGACCGCTTCCGGGTCTACACCAACCCGGACCTCGTGGGCGTGGAGCTGTGCGGCGCGCTCAAGAACGTGGTCGCCCTGGCGGCCGGCTTCGTCGACGGGCTCGCCTTCGGCGACAGCGCCAAGGCCGGGATCATCACCCGCGGTCTGGCCGAGATGACGCGCCTCGGGGTCGCCGCCGGCGCCCACCCGGGCACCTTCGCTGGCCTTGCCGGGGTCGGCGACCTGATCGCCACCTGCATGAGCCCCCTCTCGCGCAACCGCCGCGCCGGCGAGCTGATGGCCAGCGGGATCTCCTGGGCCGATGCCGCAGCGCAGCTCAACGGCGTCGCCGAGGGCGTCTTCACCGTGCGCGGTGCGCTCGAGCTGGCCGCGGAAGTCGGTGTCGAGCTGCCCATCGCGGAGCAGGTCGAGGCGGTGGTGCATGGCGGAAAGCCACCGATGCAGGCGGTCGCCGAGCTAATGTCGCGGACCCCGAAGGATGAGCTCAGCGGCTAGCGCGAGAGGCCACGTTTATACTGGCAGGACTGGTCGCCGGGGCGTAGCGCAGTCCGGTAGCGCACTTGAATGGGTTCACCCTGTCCCGCGACGCGGTGCCACCCAGTTCACGCTCGGGATCGTCTACTGACGCGCTACGGCACGTGTTTGAGCCGACCATCTAGGGTGCGCTACCACCCTCCGGAACCGGGAGGTAGTCGCAGCGGCAGAGCTCGTTGCTGCATTCAGGGGTCGGGATAGACGGCGCGTCCGGAAGAGCGAAGCGCCGTCCGGCCACAGCCAAGCACGCAGCGCAGGCATCAGGCAAGGCGGGGGTCATGTCCACGAAGCGGACGCCGTGGGCGGCGTACGACGCCACGGTGCGCGTTGCCTGGATGCTGACGGTGACCGCAGCGGCGGCTCTCTGCCCGCCGAAAAAGGCGTCCCAACGGGCTTGATGGGCGGCCAGGTCGGCCTCACGCAGGAGGTAGCGGATGCCGTCGGGACCCGATTGGACCGATACCGCCTGCCCGCATGACTTGCACGCACGCCGGCGCTTCGGCAGTGGGTGCAATTCCTCGCCGCAGTATGGGCAGTCGGTGCGGTTGTAGGGGCGTTCGTCCGGCCCGGCGTTGACGACCTCAGGAGGCCAGCGTGGGTCCGGTCCCATGTCGCGGTCCAGTTCGGCCATCAGGGTCCAGGGCTGGCCGATGCGGAGGATTACGCCGAATGACACCCCGCGATCCCATCCGCCGGTCAGGCTGGCGTAGCACATCATCACGCGTCCGGAAGCCGCCACGCGATCAATCACCGGGCGGTAGGCAACAGCGTCTTCCCGACTCAGGTAGCCCGCCAGGACACCCACCCCACCTTCCTCGCGGGCTACGATCACCCGGACGGCGCGCAGGGCCCTCGTGCTTTCCAGCGCACCGACGGCACGACTAAGGGCTCCAGCCGCCCACGGAGGCCGCGCTTATACTGGCGCGACTGGTCGCCGGGGCGTAGCGCAGTCCGGTAGCGCACTTGAATGGGGTTCAAGAGGTCGCTGGTTCGAATCCAGTCGCCCCGACCAACATTGCACACGAAGTTCATCAGGCACTCCCGCCTCCCGCGAGTGGTGCCGCTCCTCGCGAAAGGTGGCCCCGTGTGAGGAGCCCCGCTCGTCCCGGCCAGGCGCGCCGCGTCGCCATGGGCCTCGTCGTTCTTCTTGCGCTGAGCGCGTGCGCCTCTCCGAGGCAGGACTGGAGCACGCCGATGCTCACGACCCCAGACCCGCTACAGGGCGGGCAACCACACATCTACTGGGCGGATCCGACGTTCGATTGGTCGTTCTCTGACCCGAACGAAGCGACGGCGACCATCGGCGGTGCCAACCTGGATGGAACCGGGATGAGCGAGGCCGCGATAACGGGCGTGGAGAGCCCGTGCGGAGTTGCGGTCAACCGCACCCACCTCTTTTGGGCGAACCGGCGCGAGGACGGCATCGGCCGGGTGAACCTGGACGGCTCCGGACTGGACAACCTCTTCATCCGCACGCCGTCGAAGTCGTATCCATGTGGCGTTGCGATCGACGATTCGTACGTCTATTGGGCCAATCACGGGCAAGGGACGCGCGGCACCACGATCGGGCGGGCGAGCTTGGACGGGTCGTCCGTTGATGCCCATTTCATCGGCGGCGCGCTCAATCCGTGTGGCGTGGCCGTCGATGGCGACTTCGTCTACTGGGCGAGCGAGGGCGCATCCTCAGAGATCGGTGGAACCATCGGTCGAGCGAAGCTCGACGGCTCCGACTCCGATCCTGACTTCATCCCGACCGACGCGCTCCTGCCGTGCGGTGTTGCGGTCGACGGGTCGCACATCTACTGGGCGAACAGCGGCGGAGGAGCCATCGGTCGGGCGCGCCTCGACGGCTCCGAGATCGAGAACAGGTTCATCGATGGGGCCCGCTGGCCGTGCGGGGTGACGGTCGACGCCGACTTCATTTACTGGGGCAACGCGGGGGAGTTTCTGGGGTCGAGCGGCCCGACGGCGGTCGGACGTGCCAGGCTCGACGGGACCGAACTGGATCATGAGTGGGTGACGGGCATGCTCGGGATCTGCGGGGTGGCGCTGGACCCCGATGCGGCGGCCTGATCGAGCCAAATGCGGACAGCAAGACGCCCGACCCTTGCGGGCCGGGCGTCTCGTCGATTCGCTACCCGGGCGCTTGCGCGCTCGGGTCGGGATCGGTGCTAGGCGGCAGAGACCTTGCCGGCGCGGGGACCGCGGGGGCTGGACTCAACCTCGAAGTTGACCTTCTCGCCACCGACGAGGCGATCGAACTC
>JBBDNI010000029.1:0-19834 GCA_040877645.1 Chloroflexota bacterium | reverse complement strand
GGGTGTGGTAGGCGATCGTCGCCATCTGGAACATGTATTCGCTGGCGGTGTTGACCACCGGGTCATTCGGATCTAGCTCCGCGCCAACGACGGGGTAACCCCAGTCGTCGGTCAGCAACGCCATGATGGCCTGCGCGCCCTCGGCCTCGCCGCGGTCGACCAGCTGGCCCTCTTCGTTGTAGGCAAGCTGAACATCCTGGGCGGCGCTGAACGCGTTGAGGGACCGATACCCCTCCTGGGTCTTGATGAAGGCATACGCACCGGCCGCCGCGAACGCGAGACCGATGAACACCAGGACAATGCCGAGTCCTGTCAATCGACGGGTCATTGGATTTCCTTCCGTACATGTGGGTCTGTTTCATTGGCTGCACCCACTCTCGCCGTCCGACAGGAGGCAGGCATGTGTCGGATGGACCCATTCGGAACCTCCGTGCGGCCCCCGAGGACCGGGCCGTCTGGCCCTAGGGTCTCTGACCCAGGCTCAGATACGGTGCCGGGGACGTCCCATCCCTCAATCGCCACGGAGAACCGATGCCCCGTTCACTCGCCCTCTGGATCGCCTTCACCACCGCGGGTTCGATGTTCGCGCTGGTCATGCTCCTGGCGGCCGTTGTCCTCGGTACGCCAGGCAGCGGCAGTGGTGCGTTTGCCTCACCAGCCTCCTCCGCTCTCCAAGGACCGGTGGGGACCATCGAGATCCACGCCTTCGACCTTGGCTTTGAGCCGGCGATGGCCCACGTCAATACGCCAGGCCGCTATCGGGTGACCTTTATCAATGACGGGGGCGTCCTCCACGACCTCACCTTCGCCGACGGGACGAAGATCGAGGCGGCCGCACACAGCACCGCGACCGGCGAGGTGACCATCCCCGCGGCCGGTCTGTCATTCATCTGCTCGGTGCCCGGCCACGCCGATGGTGGGATGCGCGGCGAGGTGATGGTCAGTGGTGGCGTGGCGGCGACGCCGGGGCCGATCAGCGCCGAGGAGCTGCGTGACGCCGATGCGGCGCGCACCGGCCAGTTCCCGGCGGAGACCGTGGGCAGGGGTAACCAGGTCCTGGAGCCAACCATCCTCGACGACGGGACCAAGCAGTGGGAGATCACCGCCTCGGTGGTTCAATGGGAGACCGAGCCCGGAACCGTGCTCGAGGCGTACGCCTACAACGGAACCGTGCCCGGGCCGCAGCTGCGTGCCGAGGTCGGAGACAAGGTGCGGATCATCCTGCACAACGAGCTTCTGCAGCCGACGGTGATCCACTTCCACGGAATGTATGTGCCGAACGCCATGGACGGGGTGCCGGTCATCACCCAGCCGGCCGTCATGCCCGGCGAGTCATTCACCTACGAGTTCACCCTGCGGAACGCGGGCAGCCATATGTACCACAGCCACTTCATGGCGGAGCACCAGGTACCGATGGGCCTCTTGGGCGCGTTCGTGGTGACCGATCCAAACGACGCCGCGGAGCCCGCCGCGGACATCGACTACACGATGATCATCAACGACGGGCCGCTCGGCTTCACGCTGAACGGCAAGGGCTTTCCGGCGACCGAGCCGATCGTCGCGACGCAGGGGGCGACGATCCGGGTGCGCTACATGAACGAGGGGCTCCAGATCCACCCGATGCATCTGCACGGGATGCGGCAGCTCGTCATCGCCAAGGACGGCTACCTCCTCCCCGATCCGCATTTCGAGGACACGGTGCTGGTCGCGCCCGGCGAGCGGATCGATGTCCTGGTGGAGGCGACGGAGTTGGGCGTCTGGGCCTTCCACTGCCACATCTTGACCCACGCCGAGGGGCCGGACGGCATGTTCGGCATGGTCACGGCGCTCATTGTCGAGGAATAGGGCAATGGCCGGCCTGCAACCTGCGCCGCGTCTCAGCCACCTCGTGGTGCGTCGCGAGTCCACCGTCGACCAGGCCAGGCTCGCCTGGGCGGTCCGGGCCGCTCGAGCCTGGCTGGGTCCCGAAGTTGAAGGGGAGCCCGAGGGGATGCATCGCCACCAGACCGACCTTCGGCTCAGGGTCGGGGATCGCCCGTCGCTGGTCACCTTCCGCAAGGCGGCGTATATCGACATGGGGCCGATCGAGCCGATAAACGATGGCTGGCAGGTCGAGATCAGCTGGCGGGCCGCGACCCTGGCGCCGCTCTTCCCGGTCTTCTCCGGCTCCCTCGCCGTGCGCGGCGACGAGATGACGCTCACCGGCTGGTATGCGCCGCCGGGCGGGGAGTTGGGCCGGTTTGCGGATCGTGCGCTGCTGCACATTGCCGCCACAGGCACCGCCAACTGGCTCCTGGGCGAGCTCGAGAATGCGGCGCGCGGATCCTGAGGACGACGCTCAGCTGCCGTCCGGCAACCCGAGCCGATGCTTGGCCATGAATGCAGCGGCCTGCCCCCGGCGCTGGAGGTCGAGCTTCGAGAGGATGCTGCTGACGTAATTCTTGACTGTCTTGTCCGAGAGAAATATCTCGGCGGCGATCTCCTTGTTCGTTTTCCCCTCAGCGACGAGCAGCAGGATCTTCCGCTCCTGGGCGGTCAGCTGGCTCAGCTCATCCTGCTCGCCGCCGGACGCGGCGCGCCGGACACGCTCGAGGACCCGTTCCGTGACCGCGGGGTCGAGCAGTGAGTCGCCCCGCCCCACCGCCTCGAGGGCAGCCACCAGGTCGCGGCCGCGGATCTGCTTCAGGAGGTAGCCGCTGGCGCCGGCGATGATCGCCGATAGCACTGCCTCCTCGTCGGGGTAGCTGGTGAGCATGACGACCCGCGTCTCGGGACGCGCCGCGCGGATCTCGCGGCAGGCCTCGATGCCGGAGCCGTCCGGCAGGCGCAGGTCCATGATCACCAGGTCCGGCTCATGGAGTGCCGCCATGGCGATCGATTCGGCGATCGATCCTGCCTGGGCCACCACCTCGAACCCGGACCGGCGGTCGAGCAGCGACACCAGTCCCTGGCGCACGACTTCGTGGTCGTCGACGAGCAGCAGGCGCAGGGGACGCTGTGGCGGCTCGGGTGTCATTGGTTCGCTCCTCGCCGCGTCGCGCTGCGCGGAATGACGACGATGATACGAGTGCCACGGTTGTCGCCGCTCTCGATCTCGAAGGTGCCCGCGAGCTCCTCGGCGCGCACCCGCATGTTGGCCAGCCCATTGTGCCCGCGGGCGATGGTGGCATCGGGCTTCAGGCCGCGGCCGTCATCCGCGATCTCCAGCCGTACGCTCTCGTCGGGCGTGGCGATCCGTATCGAGGTGTGGGTCGCGCCCGAGTGGCGCGCGACGTTGGCCAGCGCCTCGCGGGCGATGGCCAGCAACTCGGCGACGATTTCGATCGAGATGCCTGTCGGCTCGTCTCCAATGATCTCGACCTCGGTGGTCGTGTTGCGGCGCAACTCATCACCCAAAATGCGCAGTGCGCCGAGCAGGCTGCCGGACTCGAGCAGCAAGGGGCGGAGGCCGAAGATGAAGTTGCGGATGTCGCGAATGACTCCGTGCAGGGCATCGATGGCATCATCGACGCGCTGGCCCGCCTCGGCGCTCACCTCGCCGACCAGCTCCGGGACGTCGTCGAGTGACAGGGTCACGGCGTAGATGCTCTGGATGACGCTGTCGTGAAGGTCGCGGCTGATGCGGTCCTGCTCGTCAACGACCGCAAGGCGCTGCACCTGCTGGTAGAGGCGGGCATTGTCGATGGCGATGGCTGCGTGCAGCGCGAATGTCTCGACCAGCGCCTGGTCGTCGGCGCTGAACTCCGCAGCGTTCTGCTTGTTGGTCAGATAGAGCCGCCCGACGACTTGGCCGCGGACGGTCGCCGGCGCTCCCAGGAACGACTGCATCGGCGGATGGTTGGGCGGGAAGCCGTAGCTCTCCGGATGGGAGGCGATGTTCGGGATCCGATATGAACGATTCTCGCGGATGATCAGCCCCAGGAGGCCATGGCCGCGTGGCAGGTCGCCGATGGCCCGCCGCTCTTCAGCGCTGATCCCGCTGGTGAGGAACTGCGTGATCAGGCCGGCCGCGTCCACGATACCGAGCGCTGCGTACTCCGCTGCCACCAGCTCACGGACGCGGTCGACGATGAGCTGCAGGACCTGCTCGACGTCGAGAAGGCCGCTGATGCCGCGGACCGCGGCGTCAAGCGCCTGGAGCGCCGGCGGAAGGCCCGGACCATCTGGGGCTGATTCGGTGCGGCTCACCACGTGGATAGGCTACCGCCTCATTCGCGTGCGCATCCCCCGACGGGTGAGAGACCGGCTCGGATGCCGGCGTCTGGGACCGATCAGGCGGCCATTCCCCGCGGCAGCTCCACCGGCATTTCCAGCTCATAGCGCGCCACCGATCCCTCCCAGCCGAAGCGGACCGGGTGGCGGCTTGCCGTGAGCAGACGTCGCATGGCGCTGTTCTCGGCCCGGACCCAGGCGACGAGACGCCGGATACCGCGAAGGCGAGCCGACGCAACGGCCGCCGCCAGCAGCAGCGTCCCGATACCGTGGTGCTGGACGCGGTCGTCGACGGCCACGGCCAGCTCCTCGATTCCAGTGCCCAACGGTTCGAGCACGAGGTGACCGATGATCCGGCCATCGGCCGTGGCGACGAAGCCGTCGCGCCGCCGATGGTCAGCCGCCGCGTACCTCTCTGCCTCCTCGTGGCTGATGCCGCGGCACGCGCCGTAGAATCGGGACACGCGACTCTCTGCCGAGAGGTCGGCATAGAAGCGCTCCAGCTCGCCCACGTCGCCAGGTGAGACCCGCCGCACGCGGATGTCATCGGGAACCATGCGCCGATCGTGGATGTCGAGGCCGGCTGATCCGAGTGCCGAGCGTCCCCTCGCGAAGGGCCATCCGGCACAGCCGAGCAACTCGGATCCCACCGACCGCTGGCACGCCGCCCGAGTCGGCCGCTACTGGTCCAGGTGCAACCGACGTGCAGCCAGCTTCAATTCGTCTCGGAAATCCGGGTGGGCAATCGCGATGAGCGCTTGTGCGCGCTCAGCCATTGAGCGGCCGAAGAGCTCGGCCACGCCCCATTCAGTCACGATGGTGCGCACGTGGGCCCGGGTGGTCACGACCCCAGCCCCCTCGCGCAGGCTGGCCACGATGCGTGATGCCGATCCGCCGGCCGCGGTTGACGGCAGAGCGATGATCGCCCGCCCCTCCTCGGCCAGTGCTGCTCCACGGATGAAGTCCATCTGCCCGCCGACCCCCGAATACAGCCGGCGACCGATGGAGTCAGCCACCACCTGCCCGGAAAGATCGACCTCGATGGCCGAGTTGACGGCCACCATGCGCCGGAAGCGACGGATGACCGCCGTGTCGTTGGTGTAATCGACCGGGCGCATCTCGACCATCGGGTTGTCATCGATGAACCGATACAGGCGCTGCGTGCCGAGGACGAAGGCCGAGACGATCTTCCCGCGGTTGATCTCCTTGGCCGCGCCGGTGAGTGCACCGGCCTCGACGAGGTCGACCACCGTGTCGGTGAACAGCTCGGTGTGGATTCCCAGGTCGCGCTTGCCGCGCAGCGCCTCACCAACCGCGGCCGGGATGGCGCCGATGCCAAGTTGGAGCGTGGCTCGGTCCAGCACGAGCTCCGCGACATGGGAGCCGATCTTGCGCTCGACCTCGCCGATGGCCGCCACCGGATGCTCGTGCGGCGGCTCATTCACCTCGACCGCCAGGTCGATCTCATCGACGTGCACGAAGCTGTCGCCCAGGGTGCGCGGCATGGCGGGGTTGAGCTGCGCGATGACGGTCTTGGCACTGCGCACCGCGGCCAGCGTCGCGTCGACACTGGTGCCGAGCGAGCAGAAGCCGTGGACGTCGGGTGGACTGACGTTGATGAACGCTGCGTCGAGCGGCAGGATCCCGCGGCTGAAGAGGTGTGGGATGTCGGAGAGGAAGATCGGGACGTAGTCGGCGCGGCCCTCATTGACTGCATCCCGAGCATTGGGACCGATGAACAGGGCCCGATGCCGGATGTGCCCCGCCATGCCTGGCTCCAGGTGCGGGCACGGTCCCTCCAGGTGCAGGCCGACGGTCTGGACGTCGGTCAGCTCCGCTGCCCTGGCCGCCAGCGCCGCAAGCAGGGCCGTCGGCGTCGCCGCCCCGCCATGGACGAAGACGGTGTGGCCATCACCTATCGAGGCGACTGCTTCCTCAGGGCTCACGAGCCGCATGAACGCAGCCTAGCGGTGACTGCCGCCCTGCGTGAGGGCCAGCGGAATGGACTCAAGGGTCCGACTCGCCAGCGGCAGTGGGTCTCGGCGACGTGAAGGGGCCATCTGCCCGGCCGCCACGGGCCATCTGGCACGTCCACTCAGCACGACGCCCTGCCTGAATGGGCCTGACAGATTACGCATGCCCGCCAATCCGGGCAGAGGATGGGGATGATCGGCCGAATCGTTGTGTTTGCCTCAGCCATTGCCACCGTGCTGCTGCTGACCGTGATCTATGTGATCGTCGCTTTGCAGAGCGGGGGCAATGCGCCAGGGTCGCCGACCCAGCCGCCCGGAGGTCAGGCCGCCGTTGGCAGCGGTGAGCCGACCAACGCCGAGGTCGCCAGGGATCCAAATGCGCCGCCCTATGAGCTGCGCGACCCTGCCGCACCCACCCTCGGGGACTCGACCGAGCGCGTGATCGACCTGTACATCATCGAGAAGCAGATGACGGTGGCCGACGGCTTTGTCCAGACCGTCTACGCATACGGGCTGACGGCGGAGACGGCGACCGTTCCCGGTCCCACCCTGCGCGTCAGGGTGGGCGACACGCTCCGCGTCACCTTCAAGAACCCGGCGACTAACGTCATGCCGCATTCGCTCGACTTCCACGCCTCGATGGTGGCCTGGAACGACGAGATGCGCGACATCAACCCCGGCGACGAGCTGATCTACGAGTTCGCCGTCACCAAGGCCGGCGTGTACATGTACCACTGCGGCACGGCGGGGGTCCTGAGCCACCTCATGAACGGGATGCACGGGATGATCATCGTCGAGCCGGAGGGCGGGCTGGCACCGGTCGACCGCGAGTTCTTCCTTCTTCAGAGCGAGTGGTACATCGGGCCCCAGGGCCAGGTCGGGGACCTCGGCAAGGCGACTGCCGGCGCGCCGGATCCTCAGTTCGTGACCTTCAACGGGATTGCCGCCCAGTACCGCGACAACCCGATCCAGGTGGGCGTGGGAGAGAGGATCCGTGTCTTTGTCCTCGATGCCGGCCCGAACGTCGACTCCTCCTTTCACGTCGTCGGCACGATCTTCGAGGAGGTGATCAAGGAGGGCATTGCGCTGCGCCGTGGGAACGAAGGCAACTGGGGCTCGCAGGCGGTCGACCTGAGCCCGGCGCAGGGTGCCATCGTCGAGTTCACCCTGGCCGAAGAAGGACTCTACCCGTTCGTCACCCACGCCTTCAACTTCCCGGATAACGGCGCCGTGGGGCTGTTCCAGGCAGGGGACGGCGACCCCGACAACTGATCCGCTGATCAGCCGCGCGGCGGAAGCTCGGAGCCCTCCGCGCTTGGCTGGGGGCCGGTCCAGCGATGGGCCGGCCCCGCCTACGCCGCCTGCTCGAAGAGCACCTCGACCAGCGGGGAGCGTTGCAGCATCACCTCGAGGTCGTCTCGCCCCCAGTTACCCGCGACTCGGGCCATGACCTCCCGGCGCTCCACCAGCTCGGTGATCGGGCGTGCGCGGGCGGGCAGATCCGCCTTCACGGGACCAGTGAGGTGGAAGGTGAGGCGCGGATCGGCGAGGAGGTTCGCATACCAGCTGCGACGGCCAGGCAGGCCGCTGATCACGATGCGCCCGTCAATGTTGTGGAAGACCAGCTCGATGCGTCGCGGCAGGCCGCTGCGCCGCCCGGTGGTGGTGATGTCGATTCGGTGGCCTCGGGTCAGGGCCCTGGCGATGCGCTCATCGACGGCATCGCCAGCCACGGGATAGTTGCTCATGCAACCAAGTATAGACCGATGGGCAATCGTCTACATCGACGCAGAGACGGGGAAGGTCCTCACGTGCTGGGCGGAGTAGGCGGCTCGCTTGACCTGGGATCGGCTGGCGATTCACGTCAGTTGCGGCGGTCCCACCGCCAGAGCACCAACCCAACGACCCCGGCCGTCAATGCTCCGGCGGCGACGGCTGGCCATCCCCCGCACGGCACCGTGAACCAGCCGAACATCCCAAAGCACGTCGGTGGGATGGGTTCGATTCCGCCGCCCCATTGAAAGAGGAGCACGAACACGACCAGCCCTGCGAGCAACGCGACAGCGACCTTCGCCCTCGTCGTCCAGGCGCCTTGCTTCGTCGTCTGCTCCATCGGGTTCTCCTTCGTAAGGATGTGTCGATTGTCGCGCCAGTGGCGGCTCAGTCAAGCCTCGGACGTCAGTTGGCACATCCGGGTTGCGTCGCCCGCTTCCTGCGGGAGTGAATAGAACAACTGTACTACCCATTGGTGCCTTGGTAGACTGACCCGACCGTGTCCCGGACCGATCCGCTGGCCCCCTTCTCCGGTCCCACCCGCGCCTGGTTCAGCGAGGCGTTTGCCGAGCCCACGCGTGCGCAGGTGCTCGGCTGGGCGCCGATCTCCGCGGGTCGCCATACCCTGCTCCACGCTCCCACCGGCAGCGGCAAGACCCTCGCCGCGTTCCTGTGGTGCCTCGATCGCCTCTTCACTGACGCGGCCCCCCGTCCGCGGGAGCGACGGCTGCGCGTCCTGTACGTCTCCCCGCTCAAGGCGCTGACCTATGACGTCGAGCGCAACCTGCGGGCGCCCCTCGCCGGCATCCGGCGCACGGCGGAGCGCCTGGGGCAGGAGCTGCCGGAGGTGCAGGTCGCATCCCGCACCGGCGACACCCCGGCGGATGCGCGTCGCCGGCTGACCCGCGACCCGCCCGAGATCCTGGTCACCACGCCCGAGTCGCTCTACCTGCTCCTCACCAGCCAGGCGCGGGAGGCGCTGCGCGGCATCGAGTTCGTGATCGTGGACGAGGTGCACGCGCTGGCCGGCACCAAGCGCGGCTCGCACCTCGCCCTCTCGCTCGAGCGCCTCAGCGCCCTGACCGATGTCGATCCGCAGCGCATCGGACTGTCCGCCACACAGCGGCCGCTCTCCGCCATCGCCGCGTTCCTGGGCGGAGTCGGACGCGAGGTCGAGATCGCCGATGCCGGGTCCCGCAAGCCGCTCGCCCTCGAGGTCATCGTCCCGGTCGACGACATGGCGCACCTCGGCGACGAAGGCGCTGAGGCTGCGGGGCCGGATGGCCGCCGCTCGATATGGCCCTCGATCCATCCCCGCCTGCTCGAGCTGATCCGGGCACATCGGTCCACCCTGGTCTTCGTCAACTCCCGGCGCCTCGCCGAGCGGCTGAGCAGCCGCCTGAATGAGCTGGCCGGCGAGGAGCTGGTGCGCGCCCACCACGGCAGCATCGCCAGGGAGCAGCGGCTGGAGATCGAGGAGGAGCTGAAGGCGGGGCGCCTGCCGGCGCTGGTGGCCACCTCCAGCCTGGAGCTGGGGATCGACATGGGGGCGATCGACCTGGTGATCCAGATCGAGTCGCCGCCGAGCGTGGCCGCGGGGCTGCAACGGATCGGGCGGGCCGGGCACCAGGTCGGCGAGCCGTCGACCGGCAAGATCTTCCCGAAGTACCGCGGCGACCTGCTCGAGGCGGCCGTGGTGGTGCGCCGCATGCTCGACGGGGCGATCGAGGAGACGCGCATCCCGCACAACCCACTCGACGTGCTGGCGCAGCAGGTCGTCGCCGCCGGCGCCATGGACCGATGGACGGTGGATGCCCTCCACGCGCTCGTGATCCGGGCCGAGCCGTTCCGCGACCTGTCGCGGGCCCAGCTGGAGGGCGTGCTGGACATGCTCTCGGGACGCTACCCATCGGACGAGTTCGCCGAGCTGCGGCCGCGGATCGTGTGGGATCGGACGACCGACACGATCCAGAGCCGCAACGACGCGCGGGTGGTGGCCATCACGTCGGGCGGCACGATCCCGGACCGTGGCCTGTTCGGCGTCTTCCTGGCCGGCGAGGAGGGCGGCAAGGGGCGTCGTGTCGGCGAACTGGACGAGGAGATGGTGTACGAGAGCCGCGTGGGCGAGGTCTTCCTGCTGGGCGCCTCGTCGTGGCGGATCGAGGAGATCCGGCCAGACCGCGTGATCGTCACGCCGGCGCCCGGCGAGCCGGGCAAGATGCCGTTCTGGAAGGGCGACGGGATCGGGCGGCCGATCGAGCTGGGGCGGGCGATCGGGGCCACCCTCCGCGAGCTCGACGCGATGAAGCCGGCGGCTGCGGAGGCTCGGCTGCGTGACGACCACGCCCTCGATGAGCGCGCGGCGAGAAACCTGATGGCCTACCTGGCTCAGCAACGGGAGGCGACCGGAGCGCTGCCGACGGATCGGCAGATCGTGCTCGAGCGCTTCCGCGATGAGCTCGGCGACTGGCGGGTCTGCCTCCTGACGCCGTTCGGCGGGCGCATCCACGCACCGTGGGCGATGGCGATCGAGGCCCAGATGGCCGAGCGGGGGCAGCCGGCGCAGACGATCTGGACCGATGACGGCATCGCGCTGCGACTCCCCGAGGCGACCGAGGCACCAGCGGAGGAGATCTTCCTGCTCGACCCTGACCAGATCGAGCAGCTCGTCACCGATGCGCTGGGTGGCACCGCGCTCTTCGCGTCTCGTTTCCGCGAGAACGCCGCGCGGGCACTCCTGCTGCCGCGGCGCCGCCCGGGCCAGCGCACCCCGCTCTGGATGCAGCGCCAGCGTTCGTCCGACCTGCTGGCGGTGGCCAGCCGCTACGGATCGTTCCCGATCATCCTGGAGACCTACCGCGAGGTGCTGCGCGACGTCTTCGACCTCGGCGCGCTGACCGAGGTCCTGGCCGGCATCCGATCCCGGCAGATCCGGGTGACGAGCGTCGAGACGCGCTCGGCATCGCCCTTCGCCTCGGGCCTGCTGTTCGACTACGTGGGCAGCTACATGTACGAAGGCGACGCTCCCATGGCCGAGCGGCGGGCCCAGGCGCTGGCCCTCGACCGCGAGTTGCTGGCCGAGCTGCTCGGCAGCGAAGAGATGCGGGAGCTGCTCGATCCGGCGGCTACCGCGGATCTGGAGCTGGAGCTGCAGGCCCTGGCGGGCGGCCGGCGGGCGCGAACGGTCGACGGGGTCCACGATCTGTTGCGCCGCTTGGGCGACCTCCGCGACGACGAGGTTGCCGCACGGAGCGAGCTGGAGGAGCCGGCAGCGGCCACGGCGGCCCTGGATCGCGACCGGCGCATCGTCAGCATCCGCCTCGCCGGCGAGCCGCGCTGGATCGCGGTCGAGGAGGTCGCTCGCTACCGGGACGCGCTCGGCGTCAGCCCGCCGGCCGGGGTCGCCGAGACATGGCTGGCGAGCGACCCCGACGCCAGGCCGCTTGACGCGCTGCTCCAGCGCTGGGGACGAACGCACGCACCCTTTACCGCCGCCGGACCCGCAGCGCGGTGGGGGATCGCGGTCGATCGAGTCGCGGAGCGGCTGCGGGCGCTGGTCGCCTCCGGCGAGCTGGTCGAGGGAACGTTCCGTGCGGGAGGCGAGGAGCGCGAGTTCGCCGACCCGGACGTGATGCGGGCACTGCGGCGACGCTCGCTGGCACAGCTGCGCCGCGACGTGGAGCCCGTGCCCGCCGAGGCGCTGGCGCGGTTCCTGCCGGCCTGGCATGGGATCGGCAGCCGGGCCAGCGGCCAGGGAAGGCTGCTCGAGGTCGTCACACAGCTCGAGGGCTACCCGATCGTCGCCTCGATGCTGGAGCGGGACGTCCTCGCGGCACGGGTCGCGGGCTACGCGCCGCGGCAGCTTGACGAGCTGGGAGCCGGTGGCGAGGTGGTGTGGATCGGTCGTGGGCCGCTGGGCCGCGACGACGGGCGGGTGGCGCTCTTCCGCCGCGACCGGGCGGAGCTGCTGGCATCGGCGGGCGCCTTCGAGCCGGGTGAGCGGCCTGACAGTGCAACCCACGATGCCATACGGCAGCACCTGTCGCACCGTGGCGCCAGCTTCTTCGGTCCGCTGCGTTCGGCAGTGCGCGATGCCGGCAACGATGAAGAGGTCCTCGACGCGCTGTGGGACCTGGTCTGGTCGGGGGAGGTGACGAACGACACGCTCGCACCCCTCCGCGCACTGGCGCTGCCGCGCTCGCGATCGCGCAGCACGCGGCCAGGGCGACCCGCCGGCACCGGACCGCCTCGCGCCGCCGGGCGCTGGTCGCTGGTCGCCGACCTGGTCGGCGAGGGGCGCTCCCCGACCGAGCGCGGGCACGCCCAGGCGCTGGCACTCCTCGAACGACATGGCGTCGTCACCCGCGAAGCGGTGCTGGCCGAGGGGCTGGCCGGCGGCTTCGCATCGGTCTATCCGGTGCTGAAGGCGATGGAGGAGGCGGGTCGGGCTCGACGTGGCTACTTCGTCGAGGGGCTGGGCGCGGCGCAGTTCGCGATGCCGGGCGCGGTCGACCGGCTGCGGGCGGCGCGCGACATCGACGCGGAGGGCGGCCCGGCGATCCTGCTGCTGGCGGCCGCCGACCCGGCGCAGCCGTACGGCGCGTCGCTCCCCTGGCCGCGCCAGGGCGACGACGACCGCCTGCCTCTTCTCCGTGTGCCGGGTGCCTACGTCGTGCTGGCCGACGGCGCTCCGGTGCTGTACGTCGAGCGCGGCGGGCGCGGGCTGCTGACCCTGCCGGCATTCGCGGCAAACGACGTGGCGGCGGCTGCCGTCGGTGCCCTCCGCTTGCTCCTGGCGCCGGCCGGACCGATGCGGGAGCTGCGCCTGGATCGGGTCGACCGCGTGCCGCCCGCGGAATCGGCGCTCGCCGAGGCGCTGCGCGCCATCGGCTTCCGCCCCTCCTATCGGTCCTGGCTCCTCAAGCGAGGCTGATCCATCACGGAGCCGTGGTGGGCTCGATCGATTCGACCACGAAACGGGATCGGCAGTGGAGGACGTAGTAGGCCGGGTTAGGCCCGAACGTGCAGCCGGCGGCTGCCGGATCGTCGAAGCGTCCGTTGACCGTGACCCACGAACCCCGCACGCCGCCGATGTCAACGCCCGACGCAGGATCGACATACAGCGCAAGCCCAGGTTCCCCCTCCGGGCCCACCAGCAGTTGATAAGCGGGTCCGCAGGCCAGCCAGGTCAGGGGTTCCCACGAGCATTCGCCTCCGCCCGGCTCGTCCTGGATGGCGAGCAGCCAGCCGACGTACGTGCGGGATTCGCCGCCAAAGCAGGCGAGGTAGGCGAGCGGCGGCCGTCCATAGTACGGGGTCAGCGGCCCGGATTCCGCGGGACAGTCGGGACTGACGGTAGCCAGCCACGGATCGCCCTCGGCACTGGCGTCGGCCGCCCATCCGTACCAACCTGGGCAGTTGTAGGGATCAGATTCGAAGGAGGTACAGCCTGTCTCCGGCGGGAGGCCTAAACCGGCGAGCAGCCACCAGGTGTACCCGTCGGCTTGGCGCGGACCGTCGGCCACGTACGACCAGCTGCCGAAGGCCAGCGTCCCGAGGATCGGGGCGCTGGTGCCCGGTTCCTCGCGCAACCGAATCCCGTCCGCCAGGGTGCCGACCAGGGACCCGACCATGGGTGGCTGAGCAGGCCCAGCCACCAGCACCTCGATGGAGGTCACCACGAATCTCTCACGGCAGTAGGTCCGCACCGATTCCGCCGGCTGGTTAGTGAGAGGCTCGCCGGCCTGGATCACGCATTCGGCGGATGCCGGATCGTCGAAGTGCCCGGTGATTCGCACCTCCGTGCCACCGCCGACCAGCTCCGGGTCGACCGATACATCGGGAGCGGTCACGAAGTAAAACGGCTGCCCGCCGCCGGCTGGTGCGATCGCCCGGTCGAAGCTGGGTAGGACCAGCCAGGCCGGTTCACCGGTCCAGGGAACGATCCCGCCATGGCCGGCGATCCAGCCGCCGTTCAGGATGATTTCGCCGCTGCTGTAGCAGGTGAGCCGCGCCCACGCGGTCATGCCCGCCAGCTGCTCCACGCCCGGCGCGGCACTGGGGCAGAAAACCTCCAGTAGTTCTACCGTTGCGAGGCCGTCGCGTGCGATTGGAAGCCAGCCTGTGAATCCGCCGTCAGGGTGGATCGGCCAGCCACCAATATCGGCAGCCCAGGCGACCGGGTACCAGACTGTGCCATCGGCCTCGTAGGGTCCGAACTCGCCGACCGCCTGGACATAGACCACCTGCCCCGCCGGGACCAACGCGTGGAGCGTCGAGTCCATCGTGGGACGGTCGTGCAGCGGCAGCTCGGTCAATGTGCGGGCCAGGCTTCCGACGGGAACCACGTCGTCATTGGCAACCGGCAGCGACGGTTCCGCGGAGCTGGTCGGGCTGGGCTCGGCGGATGGCGACGGTTCGACTACCAGCCAGGGCAGCTTGATCAGCCCCGTGCCAAGTGCTGCCCCCGCGCCGATGGCGACCACCAGCAGGGCAGCGGCCAGCAGCACCATCCGCGGTCGTCGGGTGGGACGTGCCTGGCCGGCGGCCTCGAGCCGCAGTAGCTCGAAGAGATCGTCGGCGACCGCAGGATCCGGATCGGACGCATCGGCCAATGAGCCGAACAGTCGGGACAGCTGGTCGTCACGCATCTAGGTCGCCTCCATAAGCGCGCCGGAATGCCTCCCGGGCGCGCACCAGCACGGATTCAGTGCCCGACTCGGAGCGGCCGATGGCGGCCGCGATCTCGCGCACAGAGAGCCCGTCGAGATATCGGAATACGAGGACCAGGCGCTGTTCGGCCGAGAGTCGGTCCAGGGTCGTTTCCACGCTCTGGCGGATTTCGGCCGCTTCCCATGAGATGCCAGGGTCGTTGCCGCCGTCCAGCAGACGCAGTTGACGCCGCTGGTCGCGGCCCGTGCGGCGGAAGTGGTCAACCAGCTTGTTGCGCCCGATGGCGCACAGCCAGGTGACCGCGTCCGAGCGGCCGTCGAACTGCCGACGGCGGCGAATGGCCTCCACGAAGGTCTGCTGCGTCAGTTCCTCGGCGAGGGCGACATCGTGCCCGCAGCGCGAGAGGAGGTAGCGGTAGACGCGCGGCAGGACGGCGTCATACCAGGCGCGGAATGTGGCTTCGTCGGTGACGATCGCCTCCAGCCGCATGGCCTGGTCCCCGTGGGTGACCGGGATCCCCACTCTGGCTCCCTCATGCGCGTCGCTTGGTGCGACGTCCTCATTACCTTAGACGCGCAGAGGGGCGGGAATCCTGCGGGGAGAATCGGGACACAAAGAAATGCCCCGAAGGAACCTCGCCCGTATCCCTTGATGCAATCTCAGGACCGTGGCCCGGCTCCTCCGGGACAACCAGAACAATAGGGGCTGCGTCCGCCGCTGCCTAGTGGACTTCTCCACGAATTTTCGTTCGACGGGCCGACTTATCCACGTCCCGTCCACACACGCCAGCTACGCGCCGACCAGGAAGGGGAGCAGGTAGTGAGGGGAGCGACCGCTGAAGTTGACGAAGGTGGCGACTGCCACGAACGCCAGGAACAGGCCGAGCAGGACCAGGTCGGCTCGCCCGTACTGCAGCTGACGCAGCCAGGTCCGCCGCTGGACACCGAATCCGCGCAGGTCCATGGCGTCGATTGTGTCCTCGGCCCCTGCGATCGAGCCGACGGTAACCGGGACCAGGATCGGCGCTGCTCGCCGCACACGGGTGAAGAGGCCCCCCGTTCGTGCCGTCGGGTCATAGCCTCGCACGCGCTGCGCGTCGATCGTCTCGCCGACTTCGGCGGCCAGGGTGGGGATGAATCGGACCGTCAGGTCGACCATGATCGCGATCCGGTCACCGATGCCCAGCCGACGCAGCGCGACGCCCAGGTCGCCGGGCGCCACCGCATAGGCGACCGGAAAGCCGACCGCGGCGAAGGCCATGTAGCGCACCAGCTGGCTGGAGCCGAGGCTGATCCCCTCGGCGGTCAGCTCAGCGCCGAACGGCGGAATCGTCAGCAGAACGTGGGTGGCCCCACCCGCGAAGCTCCCGGACTGCCCGCCGGTGATCAGCGCGTTGAACAGCGCGAAGACGCCGATCACCACTACCAGGTAGGTCCATTGCAGGCGGACGGATCGCCAGGGGATCCCCGCCGCCGCGTAGTAGCCCAGCGACAGGACGAGGACGACAGCCAGCTGCCGCACGTCGCGGAGCTGGCTGGCCCCGAGCACCACGAGAAGGGGGGCCAGAATGAGGACGCGGGGATCCCGGCGAGAAAGCCAGGACCCCCGCCCCAGGTAGGGGAACGCAGCCCGCATCGGTCAGCCGGCTGCGCTCTGGGTCAGCGCCCGAGCTGCTCGCGAAGCGGTTCCCATGCGTAGAGCAGGATCGGGGTCACAATCGCGGCGGCGATCGAGTTGCCGATGACGGTTGGGATGTACTCCCCGGTCAGGATCGTGTTGAACCCCAGCTCCGGCTGGATGATCAGCTCGATCCAGATGAAGAGGAAGCCGACCACGGTGCCGACGACCCCAGCCACGGCGGCGGTCACGGCGCGACTGCCAAGGGTCGTCATGCGGCTGGCCATCCAGACCGGGAAAAGGCCGGCCACCAGGCCAGCCAGGCCATTGGCAACGCTCCACCACCACGATCCGAAGGCGCTGCCAAATGCGAGCTGGTCGCCGACGGTGTTGCCGACGTACCCGACCAGGAATCCGGCCACCGGGCCGAATGCGAATCCGAAGAACGTGACCAGGCCGAACTGTGGACGCACGCTGACGTTCTGGGTTCCGGGGATCTGGATGGCGAAGAGCGTCCAGTTCAAGACGGCGTACAGCGCCGCGCCGATGGCCGAGTAGACGATGACCCGCGTGGTCACCGACCAGGTTCCCTCGGACCTTCCCATGCTCATGGTTGTCATAGGTATCCCAAGCCTCCTTCTGGCCGACACTCAGCCGAGCGCCTGACCAATATCCCCCGCCTCCCTTTCCGATCTGGCCACGATCCAGCCGGCGAGCTCCGATGCTGGCAGGAATCCTCCTGTCTGGGCTCCCCAGCGCGCGTTGGCCTCCATCAACGACGTGTACCGCAGGTTGCAGGCTGCCCAGCGCTCGCGATCGGCGATCACCTCCAGGGGCGGGCCGTCGGCCACGATGCGGCCGTCGCGCATCAGGAGGATCCGATCGGCGTGGACCAGCGCCAGGTCTGCGTCATGCGTCACGAAGTAGACGCTCTCGAGTCCTTCGATCCGCTCAACCTCCGTCATGAACGCCGTTGCGCTCCGATGGTCCTGCCCAGCGGACGGCTCGTCAAGCAGCAGAGTGCGCGGCTCGAGCCCAAGCGCCACCGCGATGGCCAGACGTTTCTGCTGCCCGAACGAGAGGGTGAGGGGCGGCCGGGCCTCGATCTCATCCTCCGTCGCGAGGTTTACGCGCCCGAGCGAGGTGGTCACGAGCGCATCGAACTGGGCCGGGTCCCGCCCCAGGTTGATCGGCCCGAACAGGATCTCGTCCCGGACTGTCCGCGCAAAGAGCATCTGCGATGGGTTCTGGAAGACGTACCCGAAGGTGCCGACCAGGTCGGCGACACCGCGGCCCGACGTCGATACTCCATCCACCAGCACGTCACCGGCGGTCCGGTTGATGAGACCGATGGCAGCCTTGAAGAGCGTGGTCTTGCCGGATCCGTTCGGGCCAAGGACCGCCACCGTCTCGTCCCGCTGAAGCGAGGCGCTCACGGCGTGGAGGACCTGGCGTCCGTCGTAGCCGGCATCGACGCCGGCCCATTCGAGGCGTGGCGGTCCGGAAGTGCCGGCGTTTGTGGCCGGAGCCGGGGCGAGGAGCTCCGCGCCGGGCACGGCGCGCGCCAGGGCAACAGCAAACGGAAGCTTGACAGTGGTGGGATCGGCGATCTTCAGGAACCCGTCCAGGGGGCCAAGGTAGGTTGCCGCGCCGTCGTCCAGGTACAGGACCCGATCGGGACGGGCCTCCAGGACATCCTCGACTCGATGCTCGACCACGACGACCGCGGTGCCTTCATCGGCGAGGCGCCTGACCAGTGCCAACAGCCGATGGGCCGCGACGGGATCCAGGTTGGCCAGCGGCTCGTCGAGGACCAGGACCCGCGGCCGCAGCATCAGTGCGCCCGCGATGGCCAGCTGCTGGCTCTCGCCGCCGGACAGCTCGTCCGTCGTCCGTTCAATCAGGTGCTCGATCCCGCCCGACGCTCCCACCTCGTGCACGCGACGACGAATCTCGGCCGGCGGGACGGCCATGTTCTCCGGCCCGAAGGCGAGCTCGGCGGCCACGGTCGATGCAACCAGCTGCTTGCGCGGATCCTGCAGCACGGTGCCGACCAGGAGCGCAAGGTCGCGCAGGCGCAGGTCCGCGGTGGCCCGCCCATCGACGACGACACGCCCGGACAGCTCACCGCGATACGAGTGCGGGATCAGGCCGTTGATGGCGCGGATCAGGGTCGACTTGCCACATCCCGATGGCCCCGCCACCAGCAGCACCTCGCCGGCCTCCAGACGCAGGGAGATATGGCGCAGGGCCGGCTGGCTTGCACGACGGTACTGAAACGAGAGGTCCGCGATCTCCAGCAGCGAGGATGCCGCCATGGGCGCCCGCGCGCTCAGAACGGCTGGGGGCTGGGAGGCTCGAGCCGAACCGGCGTGTCGAGCGTGAGCGCCAGGCTCTCGGCCGCCGAGCCCCGGTTCACGGCCAGGGCCGGCCCGGCGTAGTCGGCGTCCTCGAAGAGGAGCACCGAGCCGACCGGCACGTCCCCGAAGGTCGCCACCCAGGGCACCGACATGCGCATGGCCGGAAGCGTGCCTCGGGTCGGCAGGAGGAGCTCGAAGCTGCGGCCGTGATCCATCGCGCCGAAGGCGGTCACCAGGTCGGATGTCTCGCCGGCGAGACGGCAGTTGCCGAAGGCATCGATCAGCAGGACTGACGTGTCTAGGCCGCCATCGCGGGGCGTGGCGATCGGCAAAACGAGGTTCGTGATGTCGCCCGGATCGACTTCCGGGCCGATCTCCTCGAACGGGATCCCGGCGGCGAGGTGCGCCGCGACCGGCGAGAAGATGTCCCGGCCGTGGAAGGTGTGCGACACGTTGGGGAGCCAGAGAGCGCGATTCTCCAGCATGCGGGCGGCGACGATCCCACCCAGTGCCTTGCCGGCGGGGACCAGCAGCCCGTTGTCCGGCCCGACCAGGACGTCGCCCCGACCGGTCTGCAGGGCGATCGGCCGGCGCTCGGTGCCGACCCCCGGATCGATCACGGCCACGTGCACGCCGATCGGGAAGTAGGGGAGGCTGCGCGCCAACAGGAAGGCGCCGTCGCGGACGGCGAAGTGGCGAATGGCATGGGTCACGTCGACCAGCCGCGCATCCGGCGCGATGTCGAGCATCACCCCGCGGCAGACCGCCGGCGCGCTGGAGCCGACGCCGAAGTCGGTCATGAACGAGATGAACGGGCGAGTGGTCATGCGCGGCATGCTAACTAAGCTGGACGGTCTCGAGATAGGCCGGCAGGTGGGCCTCGAGATGGAGCTCATCCCGAATTCGGGCCGCCAGCGCCTCTGCCGCATCGGGGTCGCCGTGCACCACGAAGACGCGCTTCGGTCGGCCATCGGCTCCGGCGGTGCCGCCGGCCCGCGCGAAGTTGCCGAGCCAGGCGTCCAGCTCGTGCTCGTCCGCGTGCGCAGAGAAGCCGGAGATGACCCGCACTCGACAACGAACGGGGTACTCGACGCCATCGATCCGGGCCACCTTGGCGCCCGACTGGATGTGCCTGCCCAGCGTGCCCTCGCCCTGGTAGCCGATGAACAGGAGCGTGCAGGCAGGATCGGGCAGGAAGTCCTTGAGGTGGTGCATGATCCGGCCCCC
>JBBDNI010000028.1:0-21869 GCA_040877645.1 Chloroflexota bacterium | reverse complement strand
ATCCTGACCATCGGCAACGTCGAGATCGACCTCGAGCGGCGGATGATGAGTCGGGACGGCCAGCTCGTGCAGCTGAGCCGCACCGAGTGGCTGCTCCTCCAGCACCTGGCCGCCAACGCAGGCCGGGTGGTGCTGCACAGCGAGCTGCTGACCAAGGTCTGGGGTCCCGAGTATCGGGACGACCTCCAATACCTCCGCGTCTGGATCAGCCGCGTTCGCCGCAAGCTCGGAGCGCCCGCCGGCGAGCCAGGCCCCATCGCGACCTTCCAGGGGATCGGCTACGTGCTCTACACCGACAAGGCGCCGCCGCTCGAGGCACCTCCGGGCGGGATCGAAGTGACCGCGCGCGCTCGCGCGCAGACGCAATAGCGGCATCCCCGACCGACCACGCGCATGCTCGTCGGGTTGACTTCCGCGGCCGGCACCGGCACGATTCCCATCCGTCACGGGAGCCATCCTGATCGAATGATCGTCCGGGTGCTGAACTGCCGCATCACGCCCAACCGCGGGGCAGACTTTCACGCATTCATGCGCGATCACGGCTTGCCACGCGTGCAGGGGCATCCCGGGCTGATTTCGGTCCACGTGGGACGTCGCAACGAAGGACCGGATGAATTTGCCATCGTGGTCACGGTGTGGCGTGACTGGGATGCCATTCAGGACGCGCTCGGGCCGGATCCCTCGAAGCCGTACATGCCCGACACGGAGCTGGTGGAGAGCGCCACCGTCGAGCACTTCGAGGCGATCGAGCTCGCTCCGGTTGCCGCCCCCGAGCCGGCGAAGGAGATCCCGGCGAGCTTCACGCCGAACGCCGCCACCGGCTGATCGCGTCCGCCGCGCGGACGCCTGACGCTCCCGCACCGCACATTGGTCGAGTGCAATATCTCTGCAAGGCAACCCTGATCCGCCTGGTTGTGCGCGCAAGGCGGTGCGCCCCATCCTCGACGCAGTTACGAAGCGTAGAGGAGGACCCTATCGATGGAGCGACCGCGCGTTTCCAGTCGCGTGGATGTCCGCCCGGCTCCGATGCTCCCCGAGCTCCTGGTTCGGCTCCTCGGCTTTCTATCGATCAGCCTGGCTGCCGGCCTCTTTGCGGCTGACGTGCCGCTCCCGGTGATCCTGGTCTCGCTTGCGCCCGCGCTGGTTGCCTTGGCCTTTGTGGTCCGCCTGGGAATAGTCCCTCCCCGGCGCTGAACTCTCGTCACGGCTTGCCCGGCCGAGGAGGTCCCGATGGGTACGCTCGACAGCGACGATCGCGAGAAGCTCCGCAAGGTCGTGGCCGCCGCACGACGGCACGGGATCGAGCTGGCCGACGATGACAACGTCAGGCATCCGGCTCCGTGACAAGGCCCCTCTTTCGAGGCCCGCCCTCGCAAATCGGCGCGCGACCTGACATAGTCTGGGGCAATCCCGCGCCTGAGACCCAGATGACCGCTCCCGCCACGTCCGTCCGGCCTCGCAGCCGTCGCGCCCGAGAGCCACGCTCCGAGGTCGGCCTCCAGAGCGTCCTGAACGCGATTGGCGTGGCCGTCTACACCACGGATGCCACGGGAACGATCACCTACTTCAACGAGGCGGCGGCCTCGTTCTGGGGCCGCCGGCCCCGCACCACTGAGAAGTGGTGCGGCTCGCATCGCCTCTTCTTCCGGGACGGTCGACCGATGCCGCACGACGAGTGCCCGATGGCCATCGCGATCACCGAGAACCGTGCCATCCATGGCGCCGAGGCCCAGCTGGAACGCCCGGACGGAACGCGCGGCGCCTTCCTCGCCTACCCCACCCCGCTGCACGACGCCGCCGGCACCGCGGTGGGCGCCATCAATGTCCTGGTCGACGTGACCCAGCGCCGCAAGGCAGAGGAGGCCCTGCGGGCGGCCGCCGAGTCGCTCGCCGCCTCGAACGTCGTCAAGGACGAATTCCTGGGGCTCGTGTCCCATGAGCTGCGCACACCGGTGACCACAATCTTCGGCAATGCGCAGCTCCTGCGAGCCAAGCCCAACCTGAAGGCAGAGGATCGTCAGTCGATGCTCGTCGACATCGCCGACGAGTCGAGCCGGCTGCTCGGCATCATCGAGAACCTGCTGCTCCTGACGCGGCTCGAGTCCGGGGCAGATCGAGGGCTGGAGCCGCAGCTGGTACCGCACATCGTTCGCTCGGCCGTCGAGGACTTCGGCCGAAATCGCCCTGCTCGCAAGGTGGCGCTGAGGATCGAACCAGGGCAGATGGTCGTCGAGGCGGATCAGAGCCACCTCGAGATGCTCGTGAACAACCTGCTCACCAACGCCGCCAAGTACAGCCCGGCCGACAGCCCGATCGAGGTCACCGTCGCGTCGGTGGACGACGAGGTCACGGTCACGGTCCTTGATCGGGGGATCGGGATCGGCGAGGCCGATGTCGAGAAGCTGTTCACCGCCTTCTACCGCAGCGAGAGCGCGAAGAACCACGACAGCGGCCTGGGGATCGGGCTTGCCGTCTGCCGTCGCATCGTGGAGTCGCTCGGCGGCCGCATCTGGCTCACGCCGCGCAAGGGCGGCGGCACCGAGGCCGGCTTCGCGCTTCCCGTGGCCGAGGTCGAGCCCGACTAGAACGCCACGAAGCTGAACACATTGATGGCGAGGATGCCGTAGGCGTGCACGGCTACGCCCACTGCGACCGCCGCCACCAGGCTCCAGGAGGCGCGCTCGCGGTACGCCCAGCCGAGCAGGAGTAGCAGGAGCGGCACCGCGTCGAGGATGAAGCGGTAGCCGAACTGGGCGAAGCCCCACGCCCCGTGCATCAGGTCGGGCAGCAGCACCAGCGCCACCGTCACGCCTGTGACCGCGGCCAGCCGGCCGCGCGCGTTCACGGCCCAGAACAGGAATGGGGCCGACAGGGTCAGCGACAGGCCGGTGTACGACGGCTTGAGGAACGGGAACGCGTCGACCACCAGGAATGGCTGCACGAAGATGGCGTACAGGTGGCGTGGGATGTAGAGCGGCGAGATCAGGCCGTGGCGGTACCACGGCTCATCGGTCACAACGCCGGTCTCGCCGGACGGGATATGCGCGTAGCCGACGTCGAACGGCGAGCCGAAGCGAGCGAGGTTGTACCAGGCGAAGATCAGGGCTGGGACAGCCACGCCAACCAGCAACCAGGCGTGCGCCCGGGTCGGGCGCCATCGGTCCGCGTAGAGGACGAGCAGCACGGGCAGGGCCAGGCCAGTGGGGAGGCGACTGCCGGCGGCCAGCCCCAGCGCCAGGCCGGCCAGGATCGGCCAACGGCGGTTCACCGCGAGCAGGAGGGCCGTGAGCAGGAAGAAGGTGGCCACCACCTGCGCGTAGTGGTGCGTGCCGCCCATGCCCGCCACCCACCAGTGGGTGGTGAAGGCGAAGCCGATGGTCAACACCGCCCGTGGCCAGATGCGCACCCCGATGCGGGCCAGGAGCGCGTAGGCGAGCGCCACGTTGGCGGCGCCAAGGCCGGTTGCCATCACGTTGCCCGGCAGCTCGCCGGCGCCCGGGAACAGGCCCCAGACCAGGATAGCGGGGATGAGGGTCAGCGCCGGGACCGGTGGAAACGGCGAGTACTGGGCGCCGCTGCCGTCACCGACCGGCACCAGCTCGAGCCATGGGCGGTCGACCGGTATCGACAGGCGTCCGTGCAGGAACGCGTCGGCGAGCGGCACGAACGAGTCCCCGAATGGGCCGGTCGGACCGGTGACCGAGTAGACAGCGAAGGCGAGCAGGGTGAGCGCGGCCCCGACCACCAGGTCTGCGCGTTCGTTGGCCGTGCTACGCATCGGCTGGGCGGTCGAGTTCGCGGTCACGCCGCGGAGTCTAGGACCGGTCGGTGGAGTGGAGTTGGCGCGCCCGGCAGGAGCCGGACACGGGGGCGCCATACGCTACCGCATCCGCCTTGTTGGACGAATCGAGGAGCTGGATGCGATACGTCGACTGACGCTTGCCTGACGTTGTCCGGGAAGGTTGAGGCGACTAAATCAGTTGACCTGTTCCACCACGAAGAGTGTCCTGCAGGTCACTTGCGCGGCGGCTTCTTCGATCGTGTCCCACGGGTTCGGGGCGCAGTCGAGCGCCGCTTCATCGTTGAAGTGGCCCGTGATCTCCAGCTTCGGGTTCACCGATCCCTCGGGGGTCAACCCGGTTGGTGCGATCCCCGTGGCAGGATCGAAGTGAAGGAGGAACTCCCAGGCCGTTCCACCATCGCGATTCACCCAGTTGTAGTTGATGTTCTCGCATACGAGCCAATCCAGGTCCGCGGGTCGTGGGTCGCAGAAGCCGCCCAGGCCGGCATCCGGGGGGATCGTTGCGCGGAACGCCGCGAACGTCAGAGGTGCGGATGAGTAACAGCCGAGGCGCTCGACTCCCGAGAGGCTGAGCAGCGCCGTCAGCGGCGGCCCTGTACCCGGGCAGAAGGCATTGTCCTCTTCGACCCACGGAGCGGCAGGCGTTCCGGCCGCGACGAAACCAACGACCGCGGGGGCGTTCGAAGCGACGCGATCGGTCGCGATCTCGAGCCACCACCGTCCATCGGCCCATTTCGCATCGGTGATCACGAGCACGTGATCGCCTGCATTGAGGACCACTTTGCCGCCGGCCCCGTAGGCGCTGTATGGGTCATCCAGGACGGGAGCGGAGAGGCCGGGTGCGGCCCGAACGTTGAGACCGTTGACGCGGATTGTCCACAGCCCCTCGCTCTGAATGACGGGCCTGGTTGCCTCGTTCGGCGTCGCGTCACTCGACGCCTCGGCTGATGGCGAGGACTCGAGCGAGCTGGCCGGAGGGGTTGATGGCGTGCCACCGGAGGTCGATGACGCGAATGCGCTGGGCGATCCAGACGCCGCGCACCCGGCGAGCGCCACGACCAGACCGAGGCTGCCCAGGCGGGCGGAAAGCGGGTACATGTGGACGGCACCATACATCCGTCAGCCTGCGGCGAGAATGCGGTCCCGCCTGTTCGCCAGGTCGGGCTGAGGGCCCTAGCCGGGCCGGATACTGCGTCGGCGGTTTTGCGGGACTCACGCCCGATGCCCTCCGCCATGGGACTGACGATGGCTCTCCCGGAAGAATGGACCTGGCGCGCCCGGCAGGAATCGAACCCGCGACCTGATGGTCCGAAGCCACCCGCTCTGTCCGCTGAGCTACGGGCGCACGTTTCACGCTCAAACAGAGCGGAAAACTCGGTGATCACCTAGCCACAGCGCTCAGAGCGCGGAATACCTGAGGGCCTTCGGAACCCTCGACTTGTCTGAACCATGGCATCGGCGATTCCGACCAGCCCCATGGTACCTCGCTGCCGCTGGGTCCCCCCATCGTCAGCTGCGGGCGGTATCAGCCCCCCGAGCCAGGGTCGTAGAGCTCGGCCGAGGCAAGGGTTGCGCCGGGCGCATCCGTGCCGGTGGACAACCCGCCGCCGGCCACCAGGACCTCGCCGTTGGCAAGGACAGTGGCCGTATTCCCCACGCGATCCGTGGTCATGTTGACGGTGGCACTCCACGTTCCGCTGCTCGGGTCATACAGTTCGGAGGAGGCCAGCGATCCGTCGGGGCCAACACCCCCCATCACCAGGACCTCGCCGTTGGCGAGGGAAGCGGCGGTATGCAACACACGTGAGGTGGTCATGCTGGCAGTGACGCTCCACGTCCCGCTGCTCGGGTCATACAACTCGGAGGATGCCAGTAAGTGGCCCGGGCCCCCATCCCCGCCCGTCACCATGACCTTGCCGTCTGCTAGCAGAGTGGCGGTGTGGGAAGCGCGGGCCGTGGTCATGCTCCCAGTGACGCTCCACGTCCCGCTGCTCGGGTCGTACAAATCGGCAGAGGCCAGGTTGTCGCCGGTGACGGCTTGCCCACCTACTACCAGAACCTTGCCATCGGCCAGCAGGGTCGCTGTGAACCCCCCGCGGGGCGACGTGAGACTGCCGGTGGCAGTCCATAACCCGGATCTCGGATCGTAGAGCTCGGCAGAGACCCCATCGCCGGTGCCACCCATCACTAAGACCTCGCCGTCGGCGAGCCGGACGGCCGTGTGGCCCGTGCGCTCCGTGGTCATGCTGCCAGTGACGCTCCACGTCCCGCTGGTCGGGTCGTAGAGCTCGGCAGAGGCCAGGTAGCCGGAAGGGGCTCTGCCACCCCCCGCCACCAGGACCGTGCCGTCCGAAAGCTGGGTGGCCGTGTGGTCGAAGCGCGCCGTAGACATCGAGGCAGCGGCGCCCCACGTCCCGTTAGTCGGGTCGTATAGCTCGGCGGACGAAAGCGCGTTGAACTCGATGTCGCCCCCGGCCACTAGGACTTTGCCGTCGGTGAGTAGCGTGGCTGTGTGGGAGGCGCGCACAGTGGTCATGTTGCCCGTGACCCTCCACACTGCGGCCCTGGGAGCAGAAGACGAGGTCTCCGCGGGGGAAGTGGCCGTCGTGGCCACGGGTGTCGACCTTGATGAGGAGCTAGGTGCGGCCGCTCCACGACACGCGGCGAGCAGGATGGCCGTCGCAGCAAGCCCGACCGCAAGGCGCCGCATGCTCCCTCCAAACTCGAGTGCGGGGCGATCGCAACATGCGCCACAGCTGGAATCCAGGGTAGTGTGGGCTATCGGTCAAGGTCCTGACTCCTCCGCACCCAAGATGCGGAGCCCCGTGAAGCTCGCCCGACCCCCTCGTTCGGGTCTAGGACAGCGGATGATTCGATGTGTTTTGGTCGGGCGCCCACGCTCGAAGCACAGCGCATCCGCCGATTTGGTCCGAAGCCATCCGCTCTGTCCGCTGCGCTACGGGCGCGCGCGGCGGTCATTGTAGGTGCGACGCCCTACCAGAGCGCGAGGCCGGTCACCTCATCGGGCGTCCTGACCAGATCCACCCCCGTCATCTCGCGCAGCGTGAACTCGGCCACGAACACTTCGCAGCCAGGCAGCAGGTGCCCACCAACCGCCGAGGCGTCTCGAGCACAGAAGGTGGCGTGCGCGTGCAGGAACGGATGGTCGTCCCGCATCGAGATGTTGCCCACGAAGCCGGTGATCTCGTGATGACCTTCGCTGCTGAGCTGAATGTATCGGCGCTCCTCCTGCTCGTAGTAGGCGAAGGAGGCCCGCCGCACCGCCCCGACAACGCTGACCCAGGCCGCGTGCACCTCGCGTTCGGCGCACAGCCGCTCGATCTCCTCGACCAGGTCATCCCCCGTCTCGAGCCGCCCCACGAAGGCACGCCCGGCGGATGCTTCCCAGACTCGTGCAGCCATGCGAGCCCTCCGCTACTCGAAGTGGCCGATGCTGCGCACGATCGACAGCCGCGCGGCGAGCCGGGCCGGGTAGATGCCCGCCAGCGCGGAGATGCCAATGCCCAGCAGGACCACGCTGACCAGCAACGGCCAGGGAATGGCCAGCCCCGCACCGAGATCGCGTGGGGTCGTACCGCCGAGGACGGCCCAGGCGACGGCAAGGCCGGTTACCACAGCCATCACTCCGCCGATCGCGCCCATGATCGATGCCTCGGCCACCACCATCGCCTGCACCTGGCCGGTCGTCATGCCATGCGAGCGCAGGATCGCGATCTCGCGCGCCCGCTCCACGACCCCCACGCCGAGCGTGTTCACAATGCCGATGGCGGCGATCACCACCGTCAGCAGGGCCAGCACGTCGAAGAGGCCGATCAAGCGGTCGAGCGAGCGTTGGAGCTCAAGCGCCAGGTCCTGTGCCGTGATCAGCTCGCCGGCCAGGGACTTCGCCTTGGCTTCCACCGCCGATCGGAACGCGGCCTCGGGGATCCCGGCTTGCGGGACGAGGACCCACAGCGACGACTGCGTTGCGCCGAACGACTCCCGCGCATCGGCGAGGCTGATCAGCATCGCACCGTCCGGCGATCGGCCCGGCAGGGTGTAGGCGATGATGCCGGCCACTTCGAACGACTGCGCGTCGCGCCCTGGCAGCGCCAGCTCGACGGTCGACCCCACGCCGAGGCCGCGGCGCGTGGCCATCGGCTCCGGAATGAGCACCGCGGCTCCCACGCGCAGCGCCTGGAACGCGGACAGGCGCGAGCCGTGCACGAAAATGAGCGCCCCGGTGCCCTCGAAGACGTCTGGGTCGATCCCCGCCACCGACGCCTCTCGCAGGTCCTCGCCCTCGGGTGCGATGGCAGGGAATTCGACGATCGGCGACGCGGCGGCCGCACCAGTGGTCGCCTCGAAATCGGCCTGTTTGGCATCGATATCGACCGGCAGCCCGAGCTGAATGGCGAAGCCGCCGGGCAGGATGGAGCTGACCCATCGGTCGGCGGTGACGCGAGCGCTCTCCGCGACCGCTCCCAGCGTCACGACGGCGGTCAGCGCGATGATCAGCGCCCCCACCGTCAACCCGGTCCGCGCCCGATCACGCCCCAGGTTGGCGCGACCGAGCAGCCCCTCGGCGCCGAAGAACAACTCGAACGGCCGCCCGACGACGCGGCTCAGCGGCTGGAGCCCGACCGCGGTGAGCACGGTCCCACCGATCAGGATGGCGAGCGCCGTCGCCACGCCGCCTGCCGACACGCCGCCGCGCTGGATCGGATAGAGGAGGAACCCCAGCACGACCACCACCAGTTCGAGGATCACGATCCAGCGCAGACGCCCCCAGAGCGTGCGACCCGGCTGGCGAGAGGGGCGGAGCGCGTCGAGCGGTGATATGCGGGAGGCGGCCAGGGCAGGAAGAGCAGACGCCGCCAGCGTCACCACCACACCCATGCCGAAGGCGAGCAGCAGCGCCAGCGGATTGAGGGGCAGGCCGGTGACGAGCACTGCCCGGGTGCTGCGCAGGAAGCCGATGATGAGCGCCGCCAGGCCGATCCCAGCCCCCACCCCCACGAGGCCACCGATGATCCCGACCACTGCGCCCTGCCGGACGAAGATGCCGACCACCTGGCGCCGCGTCATGCCGGCCGCGCGAAGCAGGCCGATCTCGCGAAACCGCTCCGAGACGGTCATCGCCAGCGTGTTGGCCACCAGGAATGAGCCGACCACCAGCGCCACGAGACCGAACAGGAAGCCGATCCCGGCGAACCCCGACTGGGCGCGGGCGAGCTGCCGCTCGGCGTCGTCCACGGTCTCGACGATGAACGGCTCGGTCATCTGCCGGTCGAGCGCTGCCTGCACGTCCGGCGCGCGCCCTTCTGCCACGACCAGGTCGACATAGGTCGTCGGGGCCTGGACCAGGAAGGCGGTGTTCAGCGTGTCGCGGGCGATGACCAGCACGTTGCCCTGCGCCAGGGCGCCGACTCCGAGGTCGCCCAAGGTGCCCACGATCCGGAGCGCAGGCACCCCCGGGTTTCGGCCGTCGAGCAGGAGCTCATCCCCCACTCCGAGTCTGTTCCGGGCGGCCCAGGCCGCATTGACGACGGCGTCGTACGGGCTCTCGCCCGAGAGGAATCTGCCCGCCTCCAGGTCGTAGGTGCGGACGGAGGGCTCGTCCTCCGGATCCACGCCATAGGCGACCAGCGTGAAGATGAGCTCGTCCGGCCCAGGCAGGGTCGAAACGGTGAGTCGCCGCTCGGCGACCGGCGCCGCGGCCAGCACGCCGGGGATGCGACGCATGGCCAGCACTGCACCGGGTGTGAACCCGACCGGGTTGAACGCCCGCACGCGCAGCTCGGCACGTCCCAGGATCTCGGCAGCGGCCCTGCGCACCGCCTCGGTGGACGCCTGGTTGGCCAGCAACGTCCCGGTCACCAGTGCGACGCCCAGCGCGACGCCGATGATGGTCAGCGCCGTCCGCAGGCGCCGTGCGGCGAGCCCACGCAGGGCGAGGGTCGCCAGGCGCATCGGCCTAGAGTCCCAGGGCGGCGAGACGAACGATCAGCGGCCGCGCCTCGTGGTCTCGGCGCCTGCCCAGCTCGATCTCGTCACGGATGGTGCCGTCGCGGACGACCAGCACGCGATCCGCGTATGCGGCGGCGCGCGCGTCGTGGGTGACGAGCACGATCGTCTGCCCCAGCCGATCGCACGAGTCCCACAGCAGGTCCAGGATCTCGGTCCCGGTCACGTAATCGAGGTTGCCGGTCGGCTCATCCGCCAGCAGGATCGCCGGCTCGGTGGCCAGCGCCCGTGCGAGCGCCACGCGCTGCTGCTCTCCCGCCGACAGCTGATCCGGGCGGGACCCAGCCTTGGCGCTGATGCCGACCAGGTCGAGCAGCTCGTCGACGCGCTGACGGTGGCTGCTCAGCGAGTCGCCCGCGATCAGGAACGGAAGCGCCACGTTCTCGGCGACGTTCAGCATCGAGATCAGGTTGAAGAACTGGAAGACGAACCCGGTCTTGGCGCGCCGGGTCAGCGTGGCCTCCTCGTCGCCGAGGTGGCTGATGTCGATCCCGTCGATCACCACGTTGCCGCTGGTCGGCCGGTCGAGGCCGCCGAGCAGGTGGAGCATCGTCGACTTCCCCGATCCCGAGGAGCCCATGATCGCCACGAACTCGCCGCGAGCGACCGAGAGGGAGACGCCCCGCAGCGCCTCAACGGAGCCGTCGCCGAGCGGGTAGCGCTTGACGAGGTCGTGCGCCTCGAGGATCACCGCCATCGGTGGCAGTCTAGCCCGGCTGCCGAGGCCGATGCGCCGCGGATCAGCCCAGGAAGAATCCGAGCAGGGCGCCGATCACCGATTCGAAGATGCCACGGTCGGCGGCGTCCGCGGCCTGGACCCGCATGCTGGTCACGGCCCGCGCCGCTGGCTCCGGGGTCGGGGTCTGGCTCTCGACGATCGAGGGCAGGTCAGGCGTCTGGCTCTCGAGGAGCGGGCCAACGGTCGGCGCCGGGGTGGGCATGGCGGTGGGCGTCGGTTGCGCGGTCGGCACGGCCGTAGGCTGTGCGGTCGGCTGCGCGGTCGGCTTGGGGGTAGCGGCAGGCGGAGGCGGCGGCGGCGGCGGAGGCGGAGGAGGCGGCGGAGGTGGCGGGGTCGGAGTCGGCGGCGGAGGAGGCGGCGGCGCGGCCTTCAGCTTTACGAAGAGCTCGGTGTACATGCGCATGTTGCGTACATTGCCGCCCCACGTGACGCCATCGGCTCCATAGGCGCCCACCCCACCATGCGACCAGTTGACGTTCAGGACGTTGGCGCGGTGGCCGGAGGAGTTCATGAACCCCTCGTGGATCTTCACCGGCGAGTCGGCATCCGCGTACCCGTTGTTCCAGCCGATGTTCTCGCCGCCCGACGACCAGCTCAGGCCATTCGAGTCGTACCAGTGATAGACCTGCCAGCTCGTCCCCAGGATCACATGGCTGAAGTAGTCGCGATCGACCATGTCCTTGCTGCGCCAGCGAGCCAGGCTCACCAGCGTGCCGTGCTGGGTCAGCGGCGCGAGGCCGTTGTTGACCCGAGCCCCGTTCAGCAGCTGCCAGAGGGTGGCCTCGGCGCTCGACTGGTCCCAGCCGGTGGTCGGCTGCGGCGACCAGACCAGCAGCGCAGCGGCCATGAGAGCGGTGCCGGACAGCGCCAGGGCGCGCGCGACCACGCGGCGAGGGCGTCGGGAGGGCACTGCCGTGGACATGGGTTGACCTTAGGGGGGTGCGGAGAACAGGTCAGTAGCGCGCTGGTCCGGCCGCCGGGGATGACCTATGGGCCGCCTGGCCAGGACCTACGGTTGTGCATCGGCGCACCACTGGCCGCCATGAGCGAAACATCGCGCAATGGCGCGTGGGCTGGGGTGGCCTACGGGGGTCGAACCCGTAACCTTCGGATCCACAATCCGATGCTCTGCCGGTTGAGCTAAGGCCACCACGGGATCGCGCGCGCACGGCGGCGAGGCGGGCCGGATTCTCCCACGCCCCCGCGCAGGAGCGCAAACCTCGCGGCTAGGGGCGGGCCAGGAGGCGGGCCAGGGCCAGGACGATGGCCGAGCCGAGCACCGCGATCAGCAGCGCTCCCAGGAAGCCACCGGCGCGGTTCTGGTCGAGGACCTGCGTCCATATCCAGCCGCCCAGCAGGCCGCCGACGATCCCCAGCACCGTCGTGCCCAGGCAGCCCATCCTGCCCCGATTCGGGACGAACCAGCCGGCCACGGCTCCCGCCAGGAAGCCGATCACAATCCAGCCGATCGGGTCCAATCCAGATGGCATGGGCGAATCCTACGATGCCGGGACCGATATCGGTCGGGTGAAATCCACCATCACCGCTCCGTTGCTGACGCGCGTCGGGAAGGCCTGCAGGCGCGGGTCGGCAGGGTCGATCGGGATGCCGTCGAAGGTCCACGCATCCCCCTCGCAATCGATCACCCGGTCCGCTCCGAGCCTGACGGCGCAGTCATTGGTCGGGCTCCAGGCGTTGACCACGGAGAACGCCAGCGGGCCGAGCGGGGCGACGATCACGGTCAGGCCGGTCCGCTCGTCGCTCCGCACCTCGCCGGGCAGTCCGTGGGGCTCGTTGAGCGGGATCTCGACCCGGAGCGGGCCGTCACCGGCCCGCGCAACGCTGGCAACGGTGTAGTTCGTATCGTCGCGCGGTGGCGCGAGGCTGGAGAGCAGCGGCCGTATCACGAGGAGCAGACCGCTCACCGCAGCGGCCACCAGGACGCCGGTGAGGACGTACCTGCCCACCGACATCGGTCCGGCTCAGGCCAGCCGGGTCAGGATCGATTCGCGGTCGAAGGCCCAGGAGCCGATGACCAGGCTGAGCCCGATCAGTCCGCCGACCAGCAGGTCGCCGATCAGCACCTGCTCCATCGAGAAGGTCGCCCGCCCGCCGAAGAACTGCGCGACGGCGACGCCGATGATCGGGATCACCACGAAGCCGCCGATCTGCTGCGCGGTGCGCGGGTCGTTGACCCGGCTGCTGACGATGATGCCGAGCAGCACGCTGAAGACGCAGATGAGCGGCACCAGGGTCAGCATGGCGGTGAGCCACACGTCGCTGAACACGAATCGGGTCAGCCGAGGATCGGCGATCGCTCCGTTGACCAGGCCGTAGGCGACCCAGACTCCCCAGGTGGCGGTGACGGCCGGGACAGCGGCCGCGATCGTCTTGCCTGCCAGCAGCTCGGGGACCTCGAGCGGCGTGGCGAGCTGCGGCTCGAGGGATCGGTTCACCTTCTCGCCGATCACCGACTGGGTGGCGATGGCCATCGGCACCATGGCCGGGATGAGCAGGAAGTAGGCCATGAAGTTGGTGACGATGAACGCCTGCGCCGCCAGCTTGGGCTCGATATTCGGGAAGTTGGCGATGTAATCCCGGATCTGGCCCATCTGGTTGGGATCCAGGTCGTTGGCCTGGATGAAGGCCACCAGGCCGGTCGGGATGGCGGCGAAGACGATCGCCGGGAAGGCGACCGCGCCGAGCAGCAGCCGGTTGCTCAGCAGGTCGCGCCACTCCTTGGCGAAGACGGCCAGCACGAAGCCGATCCTCATCGGTCCGTGTCCCGCTCGCCGACCTCGCCCACCAGGGCAAGGTACGCCTCTTCGAGGGTCGGCGATTCCTCGATGACGGCGGTGATCCGAGCTCCCGCGGCCACCAGCGCAGCAACGAGGTCCGGGGTCTCGCGCGGCGGGTCCGCCAGCTCCACCACCAGCGTCCCCTCCTTCGCCTGCACGCCGTTCACGAAGGGCAGCTCGGCCAGTCGGCCGATGAATGACTCCGGGCCGCGCGCCCCGTTCAGCTGCACCCGGACCGTGGCGGTCCTGCCGTGCCGCCGCAGACCGGCGGGCGTGTCGACCCGCAGCAGCGTGCCGCGCATGATCCCGATCCGGTCACACAGCCGCTCCGCCTCGTCCAGGTTGTGGGTGCAGACCACGATCGAGCGACCGAGGTTGCGCAGCGTGGCGACGAAGTCGCGGACCGTCTTGGCCGCCGACGGATCGAGGCCGCTCGTCGGCTCGTCGAGGTAGATCACCTCCGGCTCGTGCAGCAGGGCCCGGGCGATGGCCACCTTCTGGCGCATCCCCTTGCTGAAGGTCACGACCCGCCGATCGGCGTGCGCGCTCATCTCGACCACGCCCAGGTATCGGTCAACCGCCTCCCGCAGCTGGGCACCGCGCAGCCCGTACAGGCGCCCGTAGAAGGCCAGGTTCTGGCGCGCGGTGAGCTTCTCGTGCAGGCCCGGGCTCTCGGTCAGGATGCCGGTGATGGCGCGGATCTGCTGCGACCCATCGCCCAGCGAGTGCCCGTTCACCGTCGCTGTGCCGGCGGTTGGCGTGATCAGGCCGGCCAGCATGCGCACCGTCGTGGTCTTGCCGGCGCCGTTTGGCCCGAGCAGACCGAAGATCTCACCGTCGCCGACCGTGAAGGCCATGTCGTGCACGGCGGTCAGCGCCTGGAAGTCCTTGCGAAGTCCCTCGACCACGATCATCGGCGCAGATGCTAGCCGCTGGCGCCTGACCCGGCTGCAGTACCTCCGACTGGACCGATCGGCCGGCCGCTACGATGCTGCCCATGCCGGAACGAACCCTCTCCACACGCCGGCCGTTCGCCGGGCGGCTGCTGAGCCTGCGGGTCGACCAGGTGGAGCTCGAATCCGGCCGGCTCGCCGAGCGCGAGGTGGTCGAGCACCCCGGCGCCGTAGCGATCCTGGCCTGGGACGGAGCGCGCCTGGCCATGGTGCGCCAATGGCGCCAGGCGGCCGAGGCCGAGCTGCTCGAGATCCCGGCCGGCACCCTCGATCCTGGCGAGCAGCCGCGGGTCGCGGCCGAGCGAGAGCTGGCGGAAGAGTGCGGGGTCGCCGCCGACGTCTGGGAGGAGGGTCCCTCCTTCTTTACCGCCCCCGGCTTCTCGACCGAGCTGTTGACCGTCTTCCTGGCCAGCGAGCTGCGCCCCGTCGAGGTGGTGGCGCCGGAGGACGAGGCGCTCGAACGCTCGTGGCTCTCCCTGCCGGATGCACTCGCCGCCATCGAAGCAGGTCAGATCCGCGATGCGAAGTCGCTGGTCGCGATTCTGTGGCTGGCGCGGCGATGGCCGGGGGCCGCGATCGGCTCAGGCTGAGAGGTCGACCGTGTGGAGCCGCGGGTTCTCGGTGCGCCCGGGGATGCGGCCGCGTTTGGCGACCGGCCGGCCGTCGATCTCCTTGAGGTCGCCGGTGAAGTCGATCGGCGACGCATCGGAGATGGCCGAGCCGACGGCGAACGAGTCGATCGGGGCGCCTGACTCCTTGAAGTAGGCGATTCGGTCCAGGTCGAGGCCACCCGAGACCACGATCTTGACGCGGCTGTGGCCGGCCAGGTCGAGCCGCGACCGAACCTCCTTGACCAGGTCGGCGGTCACCCTCCCCCGCTCGGACGGCGTGTCGAGGCGCACGCCCCACAGCCGATCCCCCAGCGCGTCGGCCACGCGCAACGACTCCTCGGCTTCGTCCTTGAAGGTATCGACCAGCACGATGCGCGGGACGTCGGGATCGATGTGGCGATCGAATGCCTCGGCAGCGCGCACCGTGTCGCCGAAGATGATGATCAGCGCGTGGGGCATGGTCCCGGTTGGCGACAGGCCAGCGAGGCGCGCTCCCGCGGGCGTGGACGCTCCCACGCAGCCGCCCACCACCGAGGCATAGTCCATCTGGTCCGCCACGCTTGGATGGACGTGCCGCGCGCCGAAGCCGATCACCGGGATCGGTGCCGCCGCCTCGACCACGCGCCGCGCCGCCGTGGCCCATCCGGTGCTCTGCGACAGGATGCCAAGCAGGGCGGTCTCGTACAGCCCGAACGCTGAGTACCGCGCCGTGATGCGCAGCACGACCTCCTTCGGCCCGATGCGGTCGCCGTCGTGCAGCGCCTCGACGATGGCGGGCGGGTCGACGCGCGCCTCGCCGCCGAGGATCCGGCGCAGGTAGGCGAGTGCCTCCTCTGCACCGCACAGGATCGCCTCCTCGCGGGCGAAGACCTCCATCGTCACGATCGGATCCAGCCCCTCGGCCGCCAGGATCCGCCGCGCACGCTCGAAATAGACATCGGCCGTGTCGCCCGCGAGCACGTCGGCGGCCGTCTCAAAGCGCGGCCTGGGCAGTCCCGAGTCGGGCGGCGACGGATCGCGGGTCATGGGGCAGCAGTGTAGTGGCTGCCGCGCCGGCGCCGAATTGCGAGCATGGCCACCGCGCCGAGCATGGCGACCAGCACGACCACGATGGCGGCGCGCGTGAGGCCGTCCGCGGTCGCGCGGCCGAGCTGCACGGCAAGCACCGCCAGCGTGTCGGCGGCGGCGGTGAGGTCGCCGTCGGCGAAGCTGAGCGCGGCGGCACGCAGGGCCGCTGGCGGGTCGTCGCTGCCGATCAGGCCGATCACGCCGAACCAGCCGCGGGGTGCTGCGATCTGGGCTCGAACGTTGTCATACGCCTCGACCACGACCCACTCGGCGGCGAGCTCATCGGCTGCCGCCGGTCCGCCGCCGGCGACCATGTACCGCGCGCGCAGCCGATCGGGCGTGGTAAGGCCGGCAGCGGTGATCTGCTCAACGAGTCGATCGCGCTCGGCGAGCCAGGCGAGCGCCGCGTGGATGCCAGCCGTGGCGTCGTCGAATCGCCACTCGGTCATCTCGAGCCGGACCGAGTCTGGTGCTCCCCAGTCACCGGCGGCAGCGAGCAGGCGGAAGTAGGAGGCACGTGCCGCGGCACGGTGGATCAGCTCCACGCCGGCCGACTGCTCGAGCACCACCTCGCGGAACGTGTCCGCCAGGTCGATGCCGCTCACCGAGGCCAGCTGGTCCAGCAGTCGACGCGTATCGAGGGGCGGGGCACCCAGCTCACCCGGCAGGGACGGGTCGGCGGCGCGCGGATCGTAGGCCGAGAGACCAGCCGACGCCCGCCTGATCGCCTCGACCAGGTTGGCCGCACCGACGGCGGCCGCGATCCGGTCGGCAAAGGCCCACGACGCGGCGTAGGCGTAGGCATCGGCTGCCGGGGTGGCCGGCGTCGGGCCCCAGTCCGCGAGCGGGATGGCATCCGCCGCGAGCTCCGTGGCGCGCTCGGCCGGTGTGTACGGCAGGGGGACGCCCAGGCGATCTGCGGCCACCGCCGCGAAGTGCGAGGCGAGTCCCTCCCGGATCCAGCGATCGGAGGCGAGCTGCTCGCCGACCCAGACGTGCACTGCCTGGTGCAGGAGGGTGAAATCGGGCTCGTCGAAGGCCACCAGGATCTCGGCGTTCGACGATACCGGCTCGGAAAGCGCCCCGGAACCGGTCGCCGCCTCGGTCACCACCAGCGGCCCGATGCGGGTGTAGGGCAGCCCGATCGCCTCCTCCAGGATGGGCAGGGCTCTGGCGAGGAGCGCGAGCGCGTGCTCACCCCAGGCCGCGTCGTCGGTCCAGGAGCGCACCTGCAGATCCACCGTGCCGCTGGTCAGCGCCACGCTCTGCGAGGTGGTGACATAGGTGCCGGTCTGGGTGGCCGTGACGAGGGCCAACCAGCGTGAGGGGTCGGCAATCGGCCCTGAGCTCAGGCGAATCACCTCGCCCTCGGTGCTGGGAGTCAGAGGGTCGCCACTGATGTCGACCGCGTAGGCAGCCGGCAGGTCAACCGTGACCTCGCTCGCCGTCCCGAAGCCCCAGGCCGCGAAGGCGATCACCTGCGGTCGCACGTGCACGCCCGGTGCCTGCCCATCCACCAGCTCGTACGACAGCGTGAAGTCCGCCACCCTGTTGTACCGGATACGGGTCCGGGCCTTGACCGATGCGACCAGGACGCCATCGCGCTCCTCGACCACCACGCCGAGCGGCCCGGCCGCGTCGCGAGCCAGCACGTCGCTGGCTCCGGCGTGGATGCCGACATCGATCCGATCGAAGCCGCTCAGCTGGCCCGGCGGGTCGGGTGTGGTGTTGGTGAAGGTGACGTCCACGCCTACCTCTACCCGTTGCGCCGCGGCATTGGCCACGTACCGGGCGACGGTCTGCATGCTGTACTCGGCGCCTCGCGCCTCCCCGACACCGAGCAACGGGCCGAGCAGCAGGGCGACCAGCAGCGCCCCCGCCGCCCGTCGCCTCATTGGCCGCTCCCGAGCAGGCGTTCCATCAGCCCGCGGCGCCTGGGCCGCGGAGGCGGCGGCTCCCACGGGGGCATCTCCGCCTCGACCTCGGCGCGGTGCGCCGCCAGCAGCTCCAGGTTGCGGGAGGTTCGGCCGGTCCAGTCGGGCAGTGTTCCCCGATCGGCGACTGCGGCAGCCGTGTCATCCAGGAGCCGATCGGCGACGATCGTCAGGCGGACGAGGGCGCGGGCCAGGCTGTCACGATCGATGCCCGCCGCAGGCAGCTCGGTGACCAGCATCGGCCGGTCGTCATCGGTCAGGGCGAATTTGACGAACGGGTAATCGAAGTTCGCGCGCAGCACGCGGACCAGCACGCGTCGCGGGATCTCCATCGCCTCCAGGCCGTAGTACGCCCACAGCGACAGGCCGACCCCGCTGACCCAGGCCACGGTCACCCGCAGATCGAAGCGCCGCTCCCCGTCCAGCACGATGTCGCGGCTGAATGCGTCGTCACCGGGCGCACCGCTGCCGTCGACCACCGCAACCTCGAGCTCCGTCAGCCAGGCGTCGAGCGGTGGGGACCGATCAGCCAGGGTGCGCCACCGTCTCGCCGGACCGGATCGTGCGACGGCGGCCGAAATCGGCCTCGACCACGGCCGGGTCGATGCGGCAGTTGCGGCCGACGCGCATGCCGGCAGGGATCCGCGCCCGCTTGCCGACCAGGGTGATGCCCGCGAAGAGCCGCTCCGGCTCGTCGCGATTCGGCCGCATCTCGTCGCCGTACCCGATCAGCGCCCGCCGGCCGATCACGCAATCCTTGTCGATGATGGACCGATCGACGACCGCCCCCTCGCCGATCTGCGTGTCGAACATGACGATCGAGTCGCGCACCGTCGCGCCGCTCGCGACGCGCACGCCGGGCGACAGCACGCTGTGGACGACGGTGCCCTCGATCACGCAGCCATGGCTGACCATGCTCCTGGTCACCACCGCATCCGGCCCGATGAATGCCGGTGCCCGCTCCTCGCTCTTGGTGTAGATCAGCCAGCCGCGATCGTTGAGGTCGATCCCCGGCCGGTCGGAGAGGAGGTCAAGGCTGGTCCGCCAGTAGCTCTCCACCGTCCCGACGTCCTGCCAGTAGCCGCCGAACTCGTAGGCAAATACCCGCCGCCCGGACGCGACCATCGCCGGGAGAACGTCCCGGCCGAAGTCGACCCGCTCGGGGGCCAGCACGGTGCGCAGGCAGTCCCACGAGAAGACATAGACCCCCATGCTCACCAGGTTGCTGCTCGGGTTGGGAGGCTTCTCCACGAAGGCGGTCACCCTCCCTTCGTCGTCGGTCTCGAGGATGCCGAAGCGATGCGCCTCCTCGATTGGGACGGTGCGCACCGCACAGGTGATATCGGCCCTGGTCGAGCGATGCCACTCGATGAAGGGACGGTAATCCATCTTGTAGACGTGGTCGCCGGCCAGGATCACGACCAGGTCCGGGTTGCGGTCGGCGATGAACTCCATGTTCTGGAGCACGGCGTCGGCCGTGCCGCGATACCACTGCCGCGACTGACCGCGGCCGATGTATGGCTGCAGCAGCGTCACGCCGCCGCGGCTGCGGTCGAGGTCCCAGGGACGCCCGACACCGATGTGGTCGATCAGGGAGCGGGGCGCGTACTGGGTCAGGACCGCAACGTCCGCGAGGTCCGAGTTCACCGCGTTCGAGAGCGCGAAGTCGATGATCCGATACTTCCCGCCGAATGGAACGCCGGGCTTGGCGCGGACCTGCGACAGGATCGAGAGCCGCTCACCCTCGCCGCCGGCCAGTACCAGGGTCAGGATCGACTGCGCCACGGCCTGATTCTCGCATGCCCGGAGTCCCGATCACGACCTCGGGATCGTTCCCGCGACCCATGGAAGTCGTCCGTGACGGCGGCGGTCAGCTCGGCCGCGCGGGCCTGCGCCGCCGCAACGCCGCACCCACCGCTCGGTGGGCAAGCGGGACGGCGCCAAGGATGGCGGGCACGGCGAACAGGGTCACCATGGCGGCCGTCGGATCACCGTCCAGGATCGCGGCGCTTGCCGGGGCAATGCTCGGCGGCGGCGTGCACTTCTGGGGGTTGCCCGGCGGGCACCCGGGGCCGCCGCCCGAGTGCTCCGGCGTCGGCACGGGCGTCGGCGTGGCGCGGACGAAGCCGCAGATTGGTGCGCCGAATCCGCTGTTGCCGCGGAGCGGGCCGATCAGCAGCCACACTCTCTCCGGACCGAGCTCGGTGATCTTGTTCGGATCGCCCCTGGAGCCCCATTCCCCGTTGACGAATCGATCGGCCCAGCGCCGAGCAGAGTCGATCATCTCGGGCGGACGTCCGGCCTGCTGGAGTTCGGCAACGATGTCGAAGCATGCTCCACCGACCGGCGTTCCGCCGCCCCCGCCGGACGGGTCGGGCACCGGGGTGGGGCCGCCCCCGCCGGCCTTGTTGACATGGACGTTGTCCTGGGGCGGCACCGTGCCCTCCAGGAACGGCACATTGATCGTCTGCCCGCACGCGCCGCTGGGGGACATGCCGCTGAAGCGGCACACGTCGGCGCAGACCACTCCGGGCGGCGCCGGGATGTCAGTGTTCGGCACCGGCGCGCTCCCGTTCCAGTCCCATGGCTGGTTCAGTGCGATCGCCATGAAGTCATGCCACAGGTAGAGCGGGCCATCCGCGCTGAAGAGGCCCTGCCCAAGCTTGTTCGAGAGCGGCTCCTGGTTGTTGTTCCCCATCCAGACACCGGTGACCAGGCTGCCCGGCGCGTAGCCGAATGCCGACACGTCGCGGTAGTCGTTGGTGGTCCCCGTCTTCAAGCCGATGTGCCGCCGCGCGCCGCTCACGTCGGGGATCTGTGCGCGCGGCCCCCACAGGTTGTTGGTCTGCGGGTTGGTGTTGCCCTCCAGGATCCAGTGGGTCAGGTACGCCTCAGCCGCCGTCATCGGCTGGCTGGGCTGCGGGCCGTCGTTGGTGGCGTCGTACATGACCTGCCCATCGCGGTCGCGCATCTCGATCACGGTGGTGGCGGGATGCAGCGTCCCACCCGAGCCGAAGACTCCATACGCCTGCGTCATGTTGGTCAGGTTGACCGGCACCGAGCCGAGGGTCAGTGTCAGACCGGGCTCCTCGCCCAGGATGTACTCGGCGCTGGCGACCCCCATCGACTCAGCGAACTGCGCCGTGACGTCGGTCCCGACCAGGTGCTGCATCATCACCGACGGGACGTTAAGGGAGTAGCGCAGGGCATCCAGGGCCAGCACCGGCCCGTGCTCCTTGATGTTGGCGTTGGTCGGGATGTAGGCGTTCGCCGGATTCGACGACCCGTACTGGGTCACGGCGTCGACGAAGAAGGTCGCGGGCGTCGCCTGCCGAGCGCGGAAGGCGGAGCTGTAGGTGATCGGCTTGAAGGCCGACCCCGGCTGCCGCAGCCCCAGCCCGGCGACGTCGAACTGGCCGTCGACCCGCTTGTCCAGGCGGTTGTAGTAGTCGACGCTGCCGACGTAGGCCACGATCTGGCCGTTCGCCGAGTTGACGGCGACCAGCGCCCCGTTGTGCACGTTCTTGTCGCTCAGCGACGCCACCCACTTGGTGACCTGCTGCTTTGCCGCCTGCTGGAGCGGGTAGTCGAGCGTCGTGGTGATCCGATAGCCACCGGTCAACACCGCCTGCGCCGGGTTGGGGATGCCCATGGCGGCCAGGATCCGCTCGGCCTCGCGCTGGACGCGGAACGCGAAGTGAGGTTCCCTGAGGACCGATCTGACCTTGCTCGGCTTCATCTCCTCCCAGGTGGTCGCTGCGGCAACGTCACGCTGCGTGATGCTGATGTAGCCGTCGCGCAGCATCGCGTCGAGGACGTCGTTCCGGCGAGCAATGGCCCGATCGGGTCCGCGCGGGCTCTCGACCGGCTGATACGGGTCGTAGTAGCTCGGCAGCTGGGGAAGCCCGGCCAGGAAGGCGGCCTGCGCCAGGGAGAG
>JBBDNI010000027.1:0-22325 GCA_040877645.1 Chloroflexota bacterium | reverse complement strand
GATCTTCGCCTTCAGCGGGCATGCCGGCGTGGTGAGCTCGACGGTCAGGTCGACCACCGTGCCGTTGATCTCGATCGCCTTGACCATCCCCAGGCTGACCAGGTCACGCCCGATCTCCGGGTCCTTGACCAGCGCGAGCGCGGCCATGATGTTGTCGTCGGTGAGCTGGTTGGGCGTGGTCAGCGGAGTCTCCCTTTCGCGAGGCGGTGGCGGGCGGTGCCCCGAGCGTAGCAGAGGAAGCCCGTGAACCGATGCTACCTATGTTGAGTTACGTCAGGCCGTCCCACATCCCGGACTCGGCGGTCGGGGCCCCGCCGCCGGCGGGGATCGGCAGATTGGAGCGCGCCAGCCGATAGTGCTCGGCCGAGAGGAAGGCGTCGCGCACCTCGAGCCGCCAGTCGTGGAACGGGCCGGCTGACCCGGTCTGCGACACGTGCCGGCCGATGGCGGCCAGCTTGATCTCCGCCAGCTCACCCAGCTCCAGCGTCAGCGTATCGTCGCCGTCCGGCGAGCCGTACGTCGCGGGCGCCCGATCGGCGAGCACCTCGAGCGACGATGCCGGCACGACGAGCTGGTAGAGCTTCGCCGCGCGCCACGCCACCTGGTCCTCCTCGAGGTCGTCCTCATAGGCCAGCGGCTCTCCGGCGCGCTCGAAGGCGGTCATCGTGGCGCGGCCGACCGCCACGTGATCGGCGTCGCCGGTCACGCCTTCGGGCCCGAAGGTCAGGATCACCTCCGGCCGATGCATGCGGATCGGCTGCACCAGCCGGCCGACCAGCTCGTCGAAGTCGACGCTCGCGAGCCCCTCCTCGGCGTAGTCCAGCATGCGCAGCACCCGGACGCCCAGCAGGGCGACCGAGCGCCGCAGCTCGTCCTCGCGCACCGTGTCCAGGTTGCGCCAGATGACCGGCCGCTGGTAGGAGCGGTTCCGCCCGCCGGGAGCGGGAGCCTTGTCGAGGAGGCGACGATCGAATGCACCGCGGGTGGCGCAGACCACCACGACGTACGCATCGGAGGCAGCCGCCTGGGCGATCGCCCCGCCGAACCCGAAGGCCTCGTCACCCGGATGAGCGACGACGACCATCAGGCTGCGGGCAGGATTCCGCTCCCGGACCGGCCGCCAGATCGAGGACACGGCCGGGAGTCTATCAGCCTAGACCTCGACCTCGAGGGCCATCGGCGCGTGCGCTTCCTGGCTGATCCGATGCGCATCGAACTCGTCTGACGGCGGGACCGGGCCGGCCACGAAGCTGGCCGCATGCGCCGTCTCGATCGCCTGGCTGAGCTCGTCGAGCGACATGATCTCGCGCCGCAGGAGGCGCGTCATCTCGTCGCGAAGGTGCGTGCGCAGCATCTCCGGGCCATCGGTCGACAGGGTGTACGGGACCTGGTTGTCGATCAGGGAGCGGAGGATGAAGCGGAGCTCGGCCACGTCGCGGACGACGCCGGTCGTCAGGTTCGAGGAGGGGCAGACCTCGAGCACGATCCCCCGCTCCCGCAGCATGGCCATCACCCGCGGGTCGTACACGCTCTTGATGCCGTGCCCGATGCGGCTCGGCTCGAGTGCCTCGATCGCTTCGCGCACCTCCTCCGGGCCGCCCGTCTCGCCCGCGTGCACGGTCACGCCCAGCCCCGCTCGGCGGCATTCGGCGAACACGTCCGCGTACTCGGCGAAGCGGAACGATGGCTCCACCGGACCCGCGATATCGACAGCCACCACACCTCGGCTGTGCCAGCTGATCGCCTTGGCGGCGATGATCTCGTTCAGCTCCCGGCTGAACGAGCGGTCCAGGCAGAAGATCAGGCCGGCGCGCACCAGCGGGTATTCGAGCACGGCGCGGTCCATGCCCCGCACCGCCGCCGCGATGATGTGGTCGAGATCCTGCTCGCCGCCGCGGTTCCGCTTCATCGGGTTGAAGCGAAGCTCGATGCGGGTGATGTTGCTCTTGCGGTAGGCGCCGCCGATCACCTCGTACACGCTGCGCTCGACCGCCGTCGGGCTCGATTGGATCAGCTCGGTCCAGTGGAACAGGTCGAGATAGGCGTCGAACGAGCGGCGACGGCGACCGACCGTGATCAGGTCACGGAACGCCCAGTAGTCCTTGGTCGGCAGGCGGATTCCCTGCGCGTGCGCGATGCCCCACATGACGGCCGGCGTGACCGCGGCGCCGAGATGGACGTGAAGCTCGGTGAGCGGTGTGCGGGGGTCGAGTCGGGGGCGGGGCATGGGCCTCGAGGCGAGAGGATTTGGCCGAGTGTAACGCAGCCCGGCCTCCCGGTGAGGCGGGTGGCCGATGCTAGAATCGCCCCGCCATGGAGCTGATTCGCGACCTCATCGAGTTTGTCTCCACCGACGCGGGCGAGGTCGCAGCGACCCTCTTCCCGTTCGCCATGATCGGGCTGATCGGGCTCTTCGTGCTGTGGCTGGTGATCGGCTACCTGCGCGTCTCGCAGGTCGGCATCGAGGCCAGCACGGCCACCCTGCCGGCGGTGCCGCTGCCCCGGGCGCCCGACGGTGTCCTCCAGGCGCCACGGGGCGTGCCCTACTGCCCCAACGACAGCCTGCGCTACCCCGCCGGTGCGAGGTTCTGCACCCAGTGCGAAGCCGACCTCCTCGTCGCCTGTGCGAACTGTGGTGCAACCATTCGTGCTGCCGACGAGTCCTGCTACCGATGCGGCACCCACGCAACCCTGGCCGCTGACTGAGCGCCTCCGCCTGACAAGCAGTCCGGCGGGCCGCTCGCACGGACCAATCGACCGATGACAGCCTCATCCGCCCTCCTGGTGGCGGCCCTCATCACCCTGCTCGGCGCCGCCGCGATCGGCATTGCCGGCGTGCTCGCCGGCTTCGTCCGCGGGCCGGTGCTGGCCGATGCCGCCGGTGGCGCGGGCCTGCCGCCGTCGTCCCGCATCAGCGCGGCCAGCACGGCGTATGCCGGCATCCTTCTCTCCGCGGTACTGCTGCTCGGCGCACTCGCCGCTCGGGTGGCGGCAACCGGCCACGCGCCATGGTCCAACCTGCACGAGTTCAGCGCCGGCTTCGGCTTCAGCCTGCTGGTCGTCTTCGTGGCGCTCGCCCGCCGATGGCCGATCAGCGGCCTGGCGCCGTGGGTCGCGCTCGGCGCGGCGGCGCTGCTCGGCGTTGCCCTGGTGCAGCCGGACGAGGTCCGACCGCTGGTGCCCGCCCTCCAGGCGCCGCTGCTGCTGACCGTGCACGTCGGGGCCGCGATGCTGGCCTACGCGATCGGCGCGGTTGCGTTCGCGGCGGCCGCCGCCGAGCTGATCCAGCGAGCGGCGAAGGATCGGTTTGCCGGCCTGCCGTCCGCGGAGATCTGCCGCGCCGCCGCGCATCGGGCTGCGGTCCTCGCGTTTCCGGTCCTGACCGCCGCCATCGTCCTCGGATCGGTGTGGGCGAACCTGGCGTGGCGGTCGTATTGGAGCAACGATCCCAAGGAGCTGGCTGCGGCCGCCACCTGGCTGGTCTACGGCGGCTACCTGCACGTCGCCGGACGGCGTGACCGATGGGCGTCAGCGGCTCCCTGGCTGCTGGTGCTCGGCTTCGCCGCGATCCTGTTCACCTGGCTCGGCGCCGGCCTCGTGTTCGTGGGCGAGCACTCGTACGCGGGCAGCTAGCCCGCCTTGAGCGGGTCGTCAGTCGGACAGCACGGACGCGGCGTAAGCCCTGATCTCTGGAACGTCGGGGATCATCACCGAGCCGCGAAAGCCGTTCGGCTCGATCCCCACGAAGAGCGAGAAGCGCGGCGGCCCGAGCACGATGCGGCTCACCTCAGCTGAGGCCGTGCGACGCCCCATCTCGACCAGCGTCGTCAGCTCATTCAGCTGGATGTCGGTTTGCAGCGAGTTCAGGAGGCGGACGCTCCCGATCAGGGCCCACAGTCCGGGATCGAGCCACTTGCGGACGAGCGCCAGCATCACCTGCTGGTGCCGGGCCGCGCGCCCGTAGTCCGAGTCAACCCGCGTGCGAGCGAAACTGAGGGCGGTGGCACCGTCGAGGTGGGCTGGCCCGGGCTCGAGATGCAGATCCACCTTCGGGTCGATGAGGCGGGTCTCGACCTCGACGTCGATGCCGCCGACCGCGTCGACCATCCTGGTGAAGTCATCCATGTCGACCCGGATGTAGCGGTCGATCGTGACACCCAGCAGGCTGGCCATCGCCCCGCGCAGCGCCTCCATCCCGAGACGCTGGGCCAGCCCATTGACCTTGCCCCGATAGATCGATCCGTCGGCCATCGGAACGTCGACGGTGTCGCGCGGCAGGGACAGGATGGCGATCTGCGACTGGTCTGGGCTGACGCTGATGACCATCAGTGCATCGGTATTCCAGTCGTCCACTCCGTCGCTGCGCCGGTTAAGGCTGCTGTCGGCACCTGCCAGCAGCACGGTGAATCGCCGCGCCAGCATCGCCTCGTCGACGGGGATGGGGATCGGCGTCGGCCTGACCGTGGCAGTCGGCTCGACGGTCGGGACCAGGGTTGGCGTCGGCTCGACTGTCGGCACGAGGGTCGGCGTGGGGGCCGGCGACGCGGTGGCACACCCGGCCAGCACCAGGCCGATGATCACCGGGTGCGCTTTCATGCGAGGGCCGTCACTTGCGCTCGGGCCTGCTCCGCGTCGGCGGTCGGCTCGTCGCACGCGTAACCGCGACATACGTAGGCTGTTGGCGCGCCGTCGCGAGCGACCTTGCCCTCGAAGAGCGGCCACCCGGCAATCGCGCTGCCAACCGGGAGCGAGGCGATGACGAGATCAGGGGCGTAGGGGGCCGCCACCGCCCGCCGCAGCTCGATCGAGCGTGGGTCGTTCGGGTCGCCGGCGATCACGGCGTCGAGTGGCTCGCCGAGCGCGCGATCAGCGGCAGCCAGCATGCGACCGAACTGGGCAGGGTGGCGGTCGAGCGCCGGAGATGCGGCCCGCAGGATCCGTCGGGCGCGCCGGTCGTGATCGGCGTCGCTGGTCAGGAGCGCCAGCCGCAGGAGTACATCGACGGCCACCGAGTTGGCTGCCGGCGTGGCGCCGTCGACCAGGGACCGTGGGCGAGCCACGGTCCGGTCGTGCTCGGCACTCGTGTCGAAGAAGGTTCCGCTGTCGTCATCCCAGAAATCTGTCGCGGCGCGTCGCATCAGCGCGGCGGCCAGCTCCAGGTCATCGACGTCGCCAAGCGCAGCGTAGGTGGCGAGCAGGCCATCGGCCAGGTTGACGTAGTCCTCGCAGAAGGCGGGCGTGTGCGCCACGCCCTCACGGGCCGTTCGCCACAGCCGATCGCCCTCCCGCACGAGGTGCTCGCGAACGAATCGCGCGCAGCGTTGCGAAGCGTCTGCGAACTGCTCGTCGCCCAGCACGAGCGTTGCCAGGCCCACGGCGCGGAGGGCCATCCCGTTCCAAGCGGCCAGCTGCTTGTCGTCGCGACCCGGCCGCACGCGCGTCTCGCGGGCGGCAAGGAGGGCCTTGCGGCCGCGAACCTGGAGCGAGTCAGGGGGCGCCGGGCCAGCAACATGCAGGATCGAACGACCTTCCCAATTGCCGTCGTCGGTAATGCCCCAGTAATCGGCCAGTAATCGGGCCTCGCCATCATCGAGTCCGGCTGCGTGGAGTGCGGCCAGGAACTCGTCGGAGACCCAGGTGTAGAAGCGCCCCTCCTGCCCCTCGCTGTCGGCATCGAGGGCCGATGCAAAGCCGCCGTCATCGGTCGCCAACTCGCGGAGCATGAACTCCAGGGTCCGCCGCGCAACCTGGGCGTAGCGGTCCTCGCCGGTCGCCCGGAACGCCTCCAGGTAGGCGTGGGCGAGCTGCGCGTTGTCGTAGAGCATCTTCTCGAAATGGGGCACCAGCCAGTGGGCATCGGTGCTGTAACGGGCGAAGCCACCGCCCACCTGGTCGTGGAGCCCTCCATCGGCCATGCGGTCGAGCGTCAGGCTGACCATGCGCAGCGTCTCGGAGTCCCCGCTGCGGCGCCAGGCACGGAGCAGGAACTCCAGAGTCATCGGTGCCGGGAACTTCGGCGCGCCGCCGAAGCCGCCGTGGACCGCGTCGAACGACCCGGCGAGTCGAACCACCGCGGCGTCGAGCTGCCGACGCTCGATCTCGGTCGCGCCGGGCACGACCTCCAGCTGGTCGCGCACATGCGCGGCCAGCTCCCGGGCCTGGGCTACCACCTCATCGCGGCGGGTGCGGAAGCCGTCCGCAACGGCGGCCAGCACTCGCGGGAAGCCGGGCATGCCATGCCGGTCGTCTGGTGGAAAGTACGTGCCTCCGAAGAATGGCTCCAGGTCGGGAGTCAGGAAGACGCTCATCGGCCAGCCACCTGAACCGGTCAGCGTCTGCACCGCGGCCATGTAGACGTCGTCAAGGTCGGGACGCTCCTCGCGGTCGACCTTGATGGGCACGAAGTCCCGGTTCAGCTGCTCGGCGATGGTCGGATTCTCGAATGACTCGTGGGCCATCACGTGGCACCAGTGACAGGCCGAATACCCGATCGACAGGAAGATCGGCTTGTCCTCGGCGCGCGCTCGTTCGAGTGCCTCCGGACCCCACGGATACCAGTCGACCGGGTTTTCTGCGTGCTGGAGCAGGTACGGGCTGGTCTGGCCGATCAGGTGGTTGGCCATGGTCAGGGCGCCCTGCAGGTCATGTGGCGAACTGCTCGGCCGAGAGCTTGGCGTACAGCCCCTCGTGACGGAGCAGCTCGTCGTGCGTGCCGCGCTCGACGATCCGGCCCCGATCGAAAACCAGGATCAGGTCGGCGCGCAGGATGGTCGACAGGCGGTGCGCGATGGCGATCGTGGTGCGCCCTTCCATCAGCCCCGCCAGGGCCCCCTGGATGAGCCGCTCGCTCACGGTGTCGAGCGCGCTGGTCGCCTCGTCGAGGAGGAGGATGCGCGGGTCTTTGAGGAGGACGCGGGCGATTGCGACGCGCTGCTTCTCGCCGCCGGAGAGCTTGTAGCCGCGCTCGCCGACGATCGTGTCGTAACCGTCCGGCAGCTCCATGACGCGGTCATGCATCGCCGCCGCGCGGGAGGCTGACTCGATCTCCTCCATGGTGGCATCGGGCCTGGCATAGCGCAGGTTGTCCAGGACCGATGCGTGGAAGAGGTACGTCTCCTGGGTCACCACGCCGATCTCCCGCCCCAGCGACTCGAGGCGGATATGGCGCACGTCCACGCCATCGATCTCGACGGCACCCTCGTCGACGTCATATAGGCGCGGAATCAGGTAGGTCGTGGTCGTCTTGCCAGCGCCGGAAGGTCCGACCAGGGCCACCAGCTGGCCGGGTTGCGCCTCGAAGTCGATCTCGTTGAGGCCGAATGGGCGGATCGAGATCGGCACCGCACGGCCCTCCGCCTCGGCCTGGACGGCTTCGGCCTCGCTGGCGACCTGCGACGGCGGTGGCGGGTAACGGAACGTCACGTCGCGGAATCGCACGTCACCACGCAGCCTCGCCGGGTCGAGATCGACCGCATCCGGCAGGTCGGTGATCTCCGGCTCCATCTCCAGGTACTCGAAGATCCGATCGAAGAGGGCGAGCGCACCCTGGATCTCGACCTGGACGCTGAGCAGCTGGCCGAGCGGGAAGAAGAGGCGGCTCTGCAGCGTGGTGAAGGCGACGATGGTGCCGATGCTGACGTTGGTGTCGCCGTCGATGATCAGCGACCCGGCCAGCAGGTAGACGAAGGCCGGCGCGATCGAGAAGAAGGTCCCGATCATGGCGAAGAACCAGCGCCCGATCATCTGCTGCCTGATCTGGAGGTCGCCCAGCCGGCGCGACTCACGCCCGAACTTCTCGATGCTGGCGCGCTGCTGCCCGAACGTCTTTGAGAGCAGGATCCCGGACACCGACAGCGACTCCTGGGTGATCGCGCTCACCTCGGCCAGCGACTCCTGGGTGAGGCCGCTCACGACCCGGCGGACCTTGCCGACGCGGTAGGTGATGTAGGCGAAGACCGGCAGCATTCCCAGGCTCAGGATGGTCAGGCGCCAGTCGAGGATCAGCATCGCGATCACGGTCGTGGCGACAGTCGCCAGGTTGGCGAGCAGCGATGCGGCGGTATCGGTCACCACCGACTGCACGCCGTTGACGTCATTGCCGATCCTGCTCTGGATCTCCCCGGTGCGCGTCTCGGTGAAGAAGCGCAGCGGCATCCACTGCAGGTGCGTGTACAGGGCCAGGCGCAGGTCGTCCATCACCCGCTGGCCGACCACGTTCGACAGGTACGACTGCCAGACGCCGAGGAGGCTTGTGCCGATCGGCAGCACGATCATCAGCCCGGCCTGCACGTAGAGGAGCGCCAGGTCCTGTGGCCCGGTCAGGTTGTCAATGATCAGCTTGAGCAGGATCGGGTTGATGACGCCGACGCTGACGGTGACCACGATCAGCGCTGCGATCCAGGCCAGGCGCAGGCGATATGGCCGGAAGAAGCCCGCGATGCGTCGGAAGGTGGCCGGACCGCTGCCCGGCCGGGCGCGCAGGTTCGGCTCAGCGCCGCCGCCGCCCCAATGGCGCATCACCGGGGTCTGGCTCCCATCAGTCGATCACGATCGACAGGAAGGCATTGGCCATTGGCATGCCGACCGGCTCGCCCAGCTCGGCGGCGCGCGTCCGCATCCGCTCCTCGACCTCGGCGCGGTCCGAGATCTGGCTGGCGTGGCAGAAGAGGGCCTGCAGCCCGACCTCGAAGGTCGCGGTCACGTCCACATACAGGTTCGGCCGCTCGACGCCGCTGATAAGCACTTGGCGCACCTTCCACGGCTCGAGGCCCTCGTCGAGCAGCTCGGGGAAGTTGAGCCGATCGCGGGCCGCGGGGTACACGGCAGCGAGGGTCGCCTCCCCGGTGGCCAGGTGATCGGGGTGGCCGATGAACGGATTCCCGTCCTGTCGGCGCGTGGGATTCTGGGTGATCACCAGGTCAGGTCGGTAGCGGCGAATCTGCCGCACGATGTCGCGCCGCAGGTCGAGGGTGGGGGTCAGGTAGCCATCGGGATGGCCGAGGTGAACGATCTCGGAGACGCCGAGCCGGTCCGCGGCGGCGCGCTGCTCCGCCTGGCGCGTGGTCGACAGCTGGGCCGAGGTGACCGCCGGATCCTCCGTCCCCTTGCCACCGTCGGTGGTCACCACGTAATCGACCCGCGCGCCAGCGGCCGTCAGCCGGGCAATGGTGGCCGCGGCACTGAACTCGGCATCATCGGGATGACTGAAGATCACCAGGGCTCGGTCGAGCGGCTGGATCAGCTCGTCGCGTTCGAGATCGGGCATCGCTCGACGCATCGTAGCGCGAACACGAGTCGTGCCTCGGAAAGCGGTCAGGTGCGACGTTGACCGGCCATGGCGCCGGTCCGCATACTACCCCCGAGTATGAGTGACGAGACTGCCCACGCCGGACACTTCCGACACGCGTACACCAAGGACCGGCGCGAGCTGCTCAATCGGCTGCGCCGGATCGAGGGCCAGGCGCGCGGCATCCTGCGGATGGTCGACGACGAGGCCTACTGCCTCGACATCCTCCAGCAGGTCGAGGCGATGACGGCTGCGGCGGACGGAGTGGCGCTGCTGCTGCTCGAGGATCACATCGACGGCTGCCTGACCCACGCCATCCAGACCGGGCAGGGAGAGCCATACGTCGACGAGGTGATGGCGGTCGTCCGGCGCGTCCTGGGGCGGCGAACCGGGCGTCCGAGGGCTCCGAGCGCCTGACCGATTCGCGCTGCGCTCATGACGGGAGTGCCGCGGGGGGGAACCACGGCACTCCCGGGGAAAGTTTACGCCGCACCGCCAAGGGTGAAGGAGCTACTCCCCGAACATGGTGAGCTGCTCCCCGCCGCGCTCGATGAGCGGGTCGAGGCCCAGGATCGGCTCAAGCCATTCGAGGCTTGCGCCCTCGCGATCGACGAGCGCCTCGAGGTGCTGCCACTTCAGGAAGTGCCAGTTTTGGCGCGCCACCTCGGCACGGAGCCAGGGCGATCGGTCCAGCTTCAACCTGAGCAGCTCTGTGCGCTCAGCGGGGAAGACGCAGAAGCGCGCCTGCTGCTCGGTCGGGTCGATCCGTCGCCCGCGGCCCAGGATCGGCTCTCCGAGCATGGCGGTCCACTGCACGTCGAACATGAACGCGAGCCGGCCTCGGACGTACCAGATCGCGTCGATGGCGGCGAGCGGCTCGGCCGGGGCGCGGACGATCAGCGGCAGATAGGCCCTCCGCTCATCCTCCCGCAATCGCTCCACCAGCGTGGCTCCGGCATACGGCCGGTCGTGCTCACGCCGGCTGACCCAGGAGCGCAGCCCGAGCCGGTGTCCATAGTCGACCAGGGTGCCGATGACGCGGGTGTGATCGTCGCTGCGGCGCGCGAGATCCTCCTCGCTGCGCAGCGCTCCCCGTTCGCCGACGACGGCGTACGCGGCCAGGCAGGCCCGGACCAGCTCCTCGTCGGGTGCCTCGAGGCCCGGAAAGAGCGTGTAGACGCGCTCCAGGAATCCGTTCTCGTCGAGGCGCCCGGCCGTGGTCAGGATCGAGAAGGTCGCCCATTCCACGCGATCCGCGAGGGGCGACTCGACAAGTTCCGGGTCCCGCAGCCACCAGAGCGGTCGCTCGGCGTCGCCGATGCGGAGGAGTGATGGATGGTCGTCGCGCGCCAGCTCCTCCCGGAGCAGCGTGCCGAGCAGCAGCGGGCCGCGCTCAACCCGTTCGGCGGCTGCCTGGGGATCTGGCGCGCCGAGTTGATCGTCCTCTTCGGACGGCGGCGTCGCCGTCCTCGCGGCGGCCACCCGCGCCAGGAGCCCGCTGCCCTGCAGCTCGACGAGCAGGGCGGCGCCGATGCGAACCAGGCCGGCGGGCTCGCCACGCTGCCGCAGCAGGTCGACTGCGGCACGATCGATCGCCGCCGCCAGCTCGGGATAGGTCAGGTGGCCGTCGTCGGCACCCAGCTGGAGTGGTGGTGGCCGCACGGCGCTGCGGAGCCGATCCTCCGCCGAGGGCTTGTGAAAATGGAGCGAGACCGCGTCGCCTGAGCGGAGCGACTCGCGATGGACCACGTCAACCAGCTCAAGGTCCGCGGCCGCACCCGCCACCGCCACCGCCAGCAGCCGATCGAGGTCGGTGCCGCCGATCAGGACACTGCACCAGCCGTCCGGCTTCAGCGCCCCGGCGGCCGACGCGATGGCGTGGCGCATGGCGGTCGCCTCGGCGGCTTCGCCGCGGTCGTGGGGAGCGCCGAAGAGCGGCTCGAGGCGGAGCGTCTCGGCCGCCTCGCGCCCCAGCAGCCAGGCGGTGGCGAGGTACTCGAAGCTCATCTCGTCGACGCTGGCGGCGGGCGGGGGCGACCCGAGCACCATGTCCACGCCCTCCGGCGGCAGGTACTGCCCGACTACGGCCGGGCGGCAGCGGATCCACAGCACGTTGGCCGCGCCGACGCCCCCGAGCTCGTCGAGGTCGGCCGCGAAACGGGCGGTGCGACGATCGCGTCCGAGGGCGGCGATGGCGGTGCGGACATCGTGCACGGCCGATTCGAAGAGGCGCCACACGTTCACCTCGCGCTGGTGACGCGAGGCGGGCTGTCGTACGTGGCCGCCGCTGATCCGGAGCGATGCAACGCGCCCGGGGTAGCCGTTCAACCGGCTGCCCGGAAGCAGGCACGCCGCCAGTGCCAGGCGGAAGACGGCAGCCAGCGGCGGCTCACGGAATTCGGCGTCGATCTTGTTGGCGATCGTCTGAAGGGCGTACAGGTTGCGCGGCGTGTACAGGTCGAGCAGCTCGTCAACGAGCTCCTCATGCCCGTCCAGGACCGGGAAGCGGTCTCGCAGCTGCTGGTAGTGCAGGCTCTGGCGGACGTCGCTCGCCGGCTGCACGACGGGATCGGGATGAACGGTCGAAGCGTAGCGAGGGCGTCCGGCACGCAGCGCACCGGTGGGCGGGTCGGGCGTCGCGGGGGCGAGCGCCGGCGGACCACCAGCCTCCCCGATCGGAGCGGCCGGATCGTCCTCCGGCTCGAGTTCTGGCACGGCGGTGAGTCCCACCGGCGCCGGTGGGAGATCGTCCTCACCATCGGCCGCGGGGTCGCCGATCTGCAGGCCGTCATCGGCCGGCGCCGGGCGGTCGATCCCAAGCTTGGCGAGGTCGGCCTCGTCGATCGGCGCAGAGCGCTCCTCCGGACCGCCCACCGACGCGTCGCAGTTCGCGCAGCGATACACCTTGCGGCCGGGGGCGTCGCCGTCACGGGGCCAGATGAACTGCTCACCGACCACCGGGCGGCGACAGGCGGCGCAGCGCGTCGCGTACAGCTCCTCGAGGTGCTGGCGGAGCGGGACGTCGACCCGGCGCGAGGCGGACAGCTGGGCGAAGGCTGCGTCCAGCGCCGCAGGCTCCGGCGCGAGCAGGAAGGCCTGTCCGGCGAGCTGGGCGAACGGGCTGGGATCTGCGGCGACGACGCGCAGGCCGTGCGCAATGGCGCGACGGGCGGTCCACCCGGTTCCGGCCCACGGATCGAGGACCGTGTCGCCCGCGCGGGCGAAGGAACTCAGCTCGGCGTCGACCTCGTTGTCAGCCGGCGAGGGGAAGTATCGCTCCAGCAGCGCGAGCCCGGGGAGGCGGCGTGGAAGGACAACGTGGTCCAGTCGCTTCCGTTCGGCCTCGCTCAATCGGGCTCCTACGGTTCTTCGAGCAGCTCTTCCTCGAGGTCGGGTTCGGCGGAGAATTCCGGAAGGCTGGTGTCGAGCTCCTCGACCTCCTCGGCTTCCTCCTCAAACTCCTCGGATTCCTCCTCGTCATCGTAGCGGAGCGGCGTGCCCTTCATGTACGGCCTGACGTCGCCCGGTCGGGCGGTGGCACTGGCGGGGAATGAGACCTTGCCGAAGTTGGTGGGATGGGCGAAGACCTCGTGGATGATGACGCGGACCTCGTCCCGATCGACGGTCGTGATGGCGGCCTCGTATCGGTTGCCGCCCTTCATCAGCTTCAACAGCCGGGTGCCGATGCGCGGTTCGACCTGGCCGATCTCCACCTCGCCGACCCTCGCGACCAGCAGCTCGCCCTCGGGGACCAGCTCGATCGCGTCGCCGGGCGACAGCGGCGCGAGCTTCTGGGCGGGAAGCAGGTTGATCAGCCGCGCATGGCCGGTCTTGCCCATCTCCTCGATGAAATGCGCCGCCGATGCCTTCTCGGGCTTGCCGTCGCCGACGCCCGAGACCTCGCCAGCGGCGATGACCTGCAGCCGCCCCACGTTCCGCTCGGCGATCCGGTTGGTCGCGTCGCGGGCCAGCGCCTCGCGATAGGCCTCCAGCGCCTCGGCATGCTGCCCGAGCTCGGCCAGCGCCTTGCCGAGCCGGTTGTAGGCGTCGATGTCGCCACCGAGCTCCAGGATCTCCCGGTTGGTGGCGACGGCAGCCTCCCATTCGCCACGGGTGGCCTGCCCGATGGCGACCTCGGCAAGGTGCCGTCGCTGCCGGTTGGCGGTCTCCGTCTCTCCGAGCGTCATCGGCTCCCCAAGCTCTCCGTGAGGCGGTCCATGTGCACGAAATGCCCGGTCAGCCGGCCAAACCGGTCGAAGGGCGCACCTTTGTAGCACCGAGCGTCAGGGGTGTCAACGCGCACCGGGCGTCGAGGCCCGGGAGCGGTCATGCCGGTCGCAGGAGGAGCGCGACCAGCAGGCCCAATAGCGCCAGGCTACCGAATTCGATCGCAACGGCCCGACCACGCGCGCCACTGTCGAGGGCCTCCGCTGCTCCGCTCCAGGCATGGAAGCCGAGCGCCAGGACGGCCGATCCCACGACCCCGGGGAGATGAAGCAACGCGATCGCGACGGCCAGCTGCGCAACGGCGAGGAGGTGCAGGGCGGCCTGGCCGACCGCCTCGACGCCGAAGCGCCCTCGCAGCTCGGCAGCGCGCATGGCGGGAATGACCGCGGCAGCGACGACAAGGATCACGGTCGGCGGCCACGCACCCGTCGGGAAGGTGGCGGCCACGCCGGCCGCGGCGGCGAAGACGATCCCGACCAGCGTGAGATCGATGGCGAGCCGGGGCGAACGACCGGTGGGAAGGCGCAGCTCGAACCACAGAACGCCGAAGAGCAGGACGGCGATGACCGGTGTGAGTGCCAGCTGCACGATGGGGGGGAGCAGCCGCCCAAGCAGCGTCGCCGACACCCCCGCCACCGCCAGCGTGGCATAGCGCGCAAAGCCGAACCGCGCGCGGACGGCGCCGATGATCCAGACCGCCCCGAGTCCGCCAAGGGCGAGCTGGCCGGCGACCGCGACCGCCAGCCAGAAGGGCGGCGCGAACCAGCCGTACACGGCCAGGCCGGTGAGCAGGATCGCCAGCAGGGCGGCCTCCGGCCGCTCGATGCGCCGCGCCGCCGCGCCCCAAGCCCGCCGACCGGCACGCGGCGCCGCGGTCAACGGATCAGCTCCTGCAGATCGCTCGCCGAGCGGGTCCCGATCACCTGGTCGGCGCCGATCCATGCTCGTCGCGCGGTCGAGACCGCGTAGCGCAGCTGGTCCAGCTCCTCCGTCCGGTGTGCGTCGCTGGCGAGGGTCAACCGCACCCCGGCCTGCCCGGCCGCGCGGGCCAGGGCGTCGTCGAGGTCGAGCCGCGGGCTGCCGTTGATCTCGAGAGCGGTGCCGGTCCGGGCCGCCGCCTCGAACACGCGCGGCCAGTCCAGGGCGATCGGATCGCGGCGGTTGACAATCCGGCCCGTCGGGTGAGCGATGGCGTCGACGTGCTCGTTCTCGATGGCCGCCAGCGTACGCCGGGTCAGCTGCTCGGTCGATTGGCCGCGGGCGGTATGCACGCTCGCCACCACCAGGTCGAACGTGGCCAGCAGCTCGTCGGGATAGTCGAGCGTGGCGTCAGCGCGGATCTCCATCTCGGTCCCGTGCAGGATGCGGAACGGGGCCAGGTCGGCGTTCAGCCGATCGATCACCACTCGCTGCTCGGCCACCCGATCGGGCGTCAGGCCCCGCGTGACGCCGAGCGACGGCGAATGATCGGTGAGGACGATCCACTCGCGGCCGAGGTCTCGCGCCGCGCGTGCCATCACCTCGATCGAGTCGACCCCATCGGTCCAGTCCGAGTGGACGTGGGTGTCGCCGCGCAGATCGGTGATGTCGACGAGTGCCGGCAAGCGGCCGGCCAGCCCCGCTGCGATCTCGCCGCTATCCTCGCGCAGCTCCGGCGCGATCCACGGCAGGCCCAGGCGCTCGTAGACCTCCTCCTCGCTGGCGGCGGGCTGGAGCTCACCACTCTCGACGACCTTGAAGCCCTTCTCGGAGAGCGACAGGCCCCGCTCCAGCGCCATGCCGCGCAGGGCCACGTTGTGCTCCTTGCTGCCCGTGAAGTGGACGAGATGGCTGCCCCAGGCAGCCGGCGGGCAGACCATCAGGTCGACCTGCGGGCCCTCGGCCAGGACGATGCTCGATTTGTCGGTGCCGGCGCTCAGCACGTGCTCGACCTCGCGCAGGTCGTCGAGCACGCCGATCAGGCGGGCGGGATCATCCGTCGCGGCCAGGAGGTCGAGGTCGCCGATCGTCGGCTTGCGCCGCCGCAGGGAGCCGGCAGGCTCGATGGCACGCACCCCCTTGACCTGCCGCAGCTGATCGACGAGGGCAGCCATCAGGGCGTCGGCGTCATGCAGCAGCAGCCGGGTGCCGCGGGAGGCCTGGCGCGCCATGGCGGCCAGGATGTTCTCCTCGGTGCGCGCCGAGAGCCCCTTCAACCCACGAAGCGAGCCCGCCTCGGCGGCTGCGCGCAGCGCCTCGACCGAGTCGATGCCGAGCTCGCCGTGGAGCTGCTTGACCGTGCGCGGACCGACGCCGGGGATCTTCAGGATCTCGAGCAGGCCGGTCGGCACCTGGGCACGCATCTTGTCGTAGTAGGCGAGCTGCCCCGTGCGTGCCAGCTCCTCGAGCTTGGTGCTGAGCGCCGGCCCGGCGCCGGGGATCTTCGGGGCCTGTCCCGTTCCGAACAGGTGTGCCACGTCATCGGGCCAGCGTTCGACCGCGTCCGCCACCCGACGATACGCGACGGCCTTGTAGACCAGCTCCCCGGAGATCTCGAGCATGTCGGCGATCTCGTTGAAGACGCGCGCCATGTCGGAGTTGCTGATGAGCGTTGCATCCGAGCGGGAGATGGCGCGCGGTCGAGGCATGCGCGCCATTCTACGGGCACGAAAACGGCCCAACCCCGGTCGGGGGCTGGGCCGATCGTCGAATCTGCCGCTTAGCGCTTGGTGATGCGGAGCATGCGAAGCAGGGTGCTTCCGAGCGACCGGCCACGGCGTCGGCGGATCACTTCCGTCGAAAACCGGCGCTGGCGCGCCTCGTACAGCATCTCGTCCTGCTTCAGCGCGGCGAGCAGACCAATGTAGGTTGCTCCTCGGCTCATGGGATTCCTCCTGGTTGAGCCAGCCATGATGGCGGGCGCTCGTGTGTCTCTAGATATTCTGCGGCGGCTTGGCGTCGATCGAAGGCCGGCTGTCGGCCCCCCAGCGAAGTGCCGCGAGGTCAAAGGCGACGATCACCGCCACGATCAAGATCAGTCCATCCATTGCCTTTGCCCTCCCGGACCACAGTCCTGTAACTTGATGATGACTTATTAACGGTTACAGCGCCTACTGTAGCTGGTGCCAGGTAACTTGTCAAGGGGAGTACAATGGTTACACGATGACACAGTACCACTCGCTGCTCCCTGAGCCAGACCAGGCCGAGGAGCTCTTCATCTCCTTCGGCAACACGCTCGAATTCGAGCGTGGCAACGCCGTCGAGCATCTGCCGGACGCCGCAGCACTGCTTACCTGGCTCCGGGATCGGAAGCTGATCAGCCGTCGCGGATACGAGGCCGAAGCGTCCCGCCTGCGGCGTGATGCCGAGGAGGCGGACCGTCGCTTGGAGCGCTTCCGACACCTCCGTGGCGTCCTGCACGAGATCGCGGAGGAGCTGAGCGATTCCGGCCACCCCAGCGTGACGCAGGTGCGGGATCTCAATCACATCCTTCGACACGGGCTCCACTACCACCAGCTGGAGATGGACCCCGAGAGCACGCGCTACGCCTTTGCCCAGGTCGGCGATCGGCTCGACCAGGCCAGGGCCACGATCGCCTCGTCGCTGGCCAAGTTCCTGGCCGATGAGGTGCCGTCGCGCCTGCGGGTGTGCGCCAACGACGGCTGCCGCTACCTGTTCGTCGATCACTCCCCAACCGGACGGCGACGCTGGTGCGACATGCGCACGTGTGGCAACCAGGCCAAGGTAGCCCGCCACCGCGCTCGGGCGCGCGAGCTGCATGACGAGCCGGTTGCCACCGCCTGATGAGCGGGAGGGTTCCTCCCCCACCGGCATCGGTCTAGAATGCGGGCCGGCTGGGCGCTGAGCGTCGAGCCGCGGAAGCCGCAACGAGGCGAAGCGCGATCCAACGTGGACGCTGTCTCCGGTAGTCGAATCTGCGCGCGCTCGTGGCCCACGGCCACGGCGAGGGTCGGCGCCTAGCACCTGAGCTCGACGCTCCCACCCTCGCGACCCGGCCGACCACCCGCGCGCGTCATGCCCCATCCGACGCGAGAGCGAGGTGGTCGTCTCATGCTCTTCCTCAGCCAGCTGGTCAGCCGCCCGGTCAAAGATCGGGACGGTGACGCCTTCGGCAAGGTACGCGACCTGATCGTGGCCCTCGGCGAGCAGTACCCGCCGGTCACCGGGCTCGTCGTTCGCGTCGCCAGCGGCCGCGACATCTTCCTGCCCTGGACCGATGTCGATGAGATCGACACGGCCGGAGCTCGGCTGCGCACCACGCGCATCGACATCGCCACCTTCCGCCAGCGCCCGAACGAGATCCGCCTGTGGCTCGACCTGCTCGACAAGCAGATCGTTGACGTTGAGGACCGCAAGATCGTCCGGGTCAACGATATCCAGCTGGCTCCCGTCGAAGGGCGCCTGCGACTCGTCGCCGTGGATGTGGGCCTGGCCGGGATCCTGCGCCGGCTGGGGCTGGCCGGCCCCGGCGAGCGGCTGGCGCGCATCCTGCGCCTGGAGCCGGAGAACTACATCGAGTGGGAGGACGTCGATCCGGTCGAGTCGAGCGTGTCGAGCCTCAAGCTGCGCGTCCCGCACCAGGCGCTGGCCACGCTCCATCCTGCCGATGTGGCGCATATCGTCGAGCAGCTGGCGCCGCGTGATCGGACCGGCATCCTGGCGGCCCTCGATGACGAGCGCGCCGCGGACGTGCTCGAGGAGCTGGCTGCCGACGACCAGGTGGACATCCTGGAGGCGCTGCCGCCCGAGAAGGCGGCCGACATCCTCGAGGAGATGGGGCCCGACGAGGCGGCCGACCTGGTTGCCGACCTGTCCGAGGCGCGCCAGGAGCAGCTCCTCAACCTGATGGAGCCGGAGGACGCATCCGACGTGCGCGAGCTGTTGGCCTACGGCGAGGAGACGGCCGGCGGCCTGATGACCACCGACTTCATCACCATCCGGCCCGATGAGACGGCCGAGCAGGTGATCGAGCGGCTGCGCGAGCTGCACCCTGATGCGGACCAGGTCTACTACCTGTACATCACGGACCACGATGGCGTGCTGGTCGGCACGATCACCCTGCGCGCCCTGATCGTCGCCGGCCCGGACGATCCGGTCTCGTCCTTCATGCGGCCGGAGCCGATCAGCGTGGCGCTCGATCTGGATGCCGAGCAGGTCGGGGCGGCCATCGCGCGCTACAACCTGCTGGCCCTGCCGGTCGTCGACGGCGACGGCCGGATGCAAGGCATCGTGACCGTGGACGACGCCTTCGAGCGTGCGCTGGGCGAGGGGTGGCGCAAGCGCCTCCCGGAGATCTACGAGCCGGCCGAGGAGCGGTAGCGACGGTGACCCGCCGCCTGAGCCTACCCCGCCCGATCCGCCGCGCGCAGCGCTCGCTGCGCGAGCGCCTGCCCAACTTCAGGGTGCATCGGACCGGCCTGCTCGCCTTCCTCGGGGTGATGGGACCGGGACTCATCGCCGGCCTGGCCGGTACCGATGCCGGCGGCATCGCCACGTACAGCGTGCTCGGCTCGGAGACGGGCTTCACGCTGCTGTGGATTCTGCCGCTGACAACGGTGATGCTGGCGATCGCCCTGGAGATGTCGGCCAGGATGGGAGCTGTCTCAGGCCAGGGCCTCGGCGACCTGATCCGGGACGACTTCGGCATCCGATGGACGCTGGTGGCCATGCTGGTCCTGGTCGTGGCAAACGCGGCGTCGATCGTTGCCGAGTTCGCCGGCATCGCCGCCGCCCTCGAGATCTTCGGACCCTCGCGTTTCATCACCGTGCCGCTGATCGCGGCCGCCATCTGGGCGCTGGTCGTGTTCGGCAGCTACCGGATCGTCGAGCGGGTCTTCCTCTCGGTGGCCGTCGTCTTCCTGGCCTATATCGTCGGCGCGTTCGTGGTTGAGCCGAACTGGGGCGAGGTCGGGCGGGCGCTGATCACGCCGCACCTACCAAGCGAGCCGTCGCAGCTGCTGCTGATGGTCGCCGTGGTGGGCACCACTGTCACGCCCTACATGTTCTTCTACCTCCAGGCCTCGGTGGCCGAGAAGGGACTGGGCGCGGAGGAGCTGACCCTGGAACGCGCCGATGCGCTTGTCGGCGCGCTGTGGACCAATGTGATCGCGGTCTTCATCGTGATCGTGACGGCGGCCACCCTCTTTGGGACCGGCGTCAGCATCACGACTGCCGGCGATGCGGCCGTGGCGCTCCGTCCGGTCGCGGGGGGCCTGGCCGAAGGGATGTTCGCCTTCGGGCTATTCGGCGCATCGGTCCTGGCGGCAACCGTGATCCCGCTGACGACGAGCTACGCGGTCTGCGAGTCGTTCGGCTGGGAGTCGGGCGTGTCCCGCAAGTTCAGCGAAGCGCCCGCCTTCATGGGCCTGTACACGGCGTTGATCGTGATCGGCGCGGTGGTGGTCCTGGTTCCCGGGCTGCCGCTGATTGGCGTGATCGTGGCCAGCCAGAACCTCAACGGGATCCTGCTGCCGGTCATCCTCGTCTTCATGCTCCGCCTGGTGAACAACCCGCGGATCATGGGCCGGCACACCAATCCGACCTGGCTGAACGTGCTGGCCTGGGGCCTGACCGGCCTGGTGGTCCTCCTCACGGGCGTGCTGTTCGGCTCGACGCTCGCGGGCTGGCTGGGCTGGTTCTAGGCTGCTGCAGCGTCGGCTACGCGGGCTTTATTCATGGGGGAATGTGGTCGGGCATGGGATGGCCGTTTCGGGGTTCCTGATTCGCTCCAGAATCCCGTTGCCATATTTCGCGGGTTGGCGCTGGATCACATTCATTCAGGAATCGCCACCGTCATCCAGCGGTAAGGGGACGGTAACAACGAGGGCTCCACGATACGGGCATGCCAGGACCCCGCACCCGTCCGATTGATCTTGCGGCTGGGTCCGCGCGGAGGCTCGCTCAACGGCTGGGCACGGATGCCCGGACCGCTCGACTATCCGTTGGATGGACCCAGAGGACGGTCGCGCGACGGTCCAGGGTGTCGCAGGCAACCGTCTCGCGCCTCGAGTCGGGCGACGCGCGCCTCTCCGTGGTGATTGTGTCGCGGATCGCGTTTGCGCTCGGGATGGAGCTATCCGCGCGGTTCTACCCGGGCGGCGGCATCGGACTGCGTGACAGCGGACAGCTCGCTCTCGCCGATGTGGTGCGAGGCGAAGCGCATCGCTCGTGGCGGATCGGGTTCGAGGTCCCGGTCAGTGAGGAGAGCCGGCAGGCAGCCGACGTCGTGCTGTCAGCAGCATCCGGAGGCCTCCACCTCGAGCTCGAATCGCGACTCGTCGACTTCCAGGCACAACTGCGGAGCGGCCAGCTCAAGCGGGACGCCATGCAGCGACGGTACGGGACGCGGCTCGCCTTTGTGCTTGCGCTTCGAGATACGGAGGCGAATCGCGCTGCGGTGCGAGCGCATGTGGCGGTCATCGCGGCCGCGCTCCCCGCGACGGCATCGGAGGTTTGGCATGCAATCCGGGCAGGCGAGCCGCTCCGTGCCGACGGATTGCTCTGGCTTCGACCAGTGAGGCGGAGACGCGCCGATTCACCAGTGGATGTGATCCCACATGGACCGCTCGATTCAGGCACGGGGGTTGCCACGTGAATCAGATTGGTCGAATCAGGAGATCCGCGCGTGATCACGTTCCTGCATAAGTCGGGCCCTTAGGGGCACCTTAGGCGCCGATGGGGTGCCAGACCGTCTTCGTCTCCGTGAACTCCCCGATCAGGTACGGCGACTGGGCGCTCGGGCTGAGCCAGTCGACCGCGTCGGCGCCGCCACGGGGCGGTCGGACGAGGCGCTTCACGTTCTCGGTGGCGAGCTCCTCGACCGCAGCGCCGTGGGCGGGATCGAGGCCGTAGGCGTCGAGCCCGTTGACGTCCATGTGGCCGGCCAGGTGCGTGACCAGCTCGCGACGCAGCCCGGTGATCAGGTTCACGACGCCACCAGGCACATCGGAGGTGGCGAGCACTTCGGTCAGCGTCACCGCCGGGAGCGGGCGCGACTCGGAGGCGAGAACCACCGCGCAGTTGCCCGACACGATCACGGGCGCCAGCCGGCTGACCAGGCCCAGCAGACTCGAGCCTTCTGGGGCGATGACCCCGATCACGCCGCTCGGCTCGGGCACGCTGAAGTTGAAATAGCTGCCGGCCACCTGGTTCACGGTGCCGTTCATCTGGCTGAACTTGTCGGCCCAGCCCGCGTACCAGACCCAGCGGTCGATGGCGGCATCGACCAGGCGCGTGGCACGCCGGCGTCCGTGTCCTTCCGCCGCCATCACCTCGCCGATGAACTGGTCCCGCCGCCCCTCCATCAGCTCCGCGATGCGATAAAGGATCTGGTTGCGATTGAAGGCGGTCCGGCTCGACCAGCCGGGGAGCGCTTGGCGAGCGGCGCGGACTGCGTCACGGATGTCCTTGCGGGTGGCGCGGCAGGCGTTGGCCAGCAGCTCACCCTTTGCTCCACGGATCTCATAGGCGCGACCTGACTCGGTGCGCGGGAACTCGCCGCCGATGTACAGCTTGTAGGTCTTGCGCACCCCCAGCCGATCACCGGCGCTCACCCCGTTGGTGGTGGCCAGCGGAGCCGCGGCGCGCGGTTTCGTCGCCGGCAGACGTCGTGGAGTCATCGGCCGTTGGCCCCGTCGGACGACAGGTCGAGGTAGGCACCCAGGCCGTGAATGCCGCCCTCGCGGCCGTAGCCGGACTCCTTGTAGCCGCCGAATGGCGAGGTTGGGTCGAAGCGGTTGAAGGTGTTGGCCCACACCACGCCGGCCTTCATGGCGGCCACCATCTTGAAGATGCGGCTCCCCTTCTCGGTCCA
>JBBDNI010000026.1:0-22702 GCA_040877645.1 Chloroflexota bacterium | reverse complement strand
GGGCGGCCTGGTCCTGGTTCTGGCCCAGCCGGCGATCGCAAAGCCGACCGCCAGGAAGATGATCGCCGCGAGCAGGACGATGACCGCCAGCGTGGCGTAGTCACCGAACATCTGGAGGCCAAACCAGATGCCGATGCCGAGCAGGATGGCAACCTGGACCACGCAGATGATCAGGCGCGACGCCACCTGCGCCCCCAGGAAGTAGGCGGGCGACGTCGGGGTGGCGAAGAGGCGACGCAGCGCACCCGTCCGCTTCAGGTGCACGAACCCGAACGCGACGCCGAACAGGCCAAGCTGCATGACCGTCATCCCCACGATCCCCGGCACCAGGAAATCGATATAGCCGAGGTCGCGCGACACGACGGACTCAAAGCTGACCGGCGGTGCCCCGAAGGCGCCACCCGGCGGCGTGCCGGCCGGCGCGAAGAGGGCCGTGCCGACGGCCTGCTGGAGCAGCCCCTGCCCGACCTGCGCCCCCTGCGGATCGGCGGTCGAGGCATAGGCCACCAGCCCCGTCACCTGGCCGGGCTGCGGATCAAACCCGGACGAGATGACCAAAACGAAGTCGAGGCCGCCGTCCTCGAGGTCGGCGAGCTGCGCCTCGCGCGACCCGCTCGTCGACTCGATGTAGTCGTAGGCCCCCAGGCCGTCGATGAGCCGCCCGCTCGCCTCGTTGTGCGCCTCGTCGACGAGACCCAACTGGATGGTGGTGGTGCCCTCGAAATTCAGCACGCCGAAGATGAGCATGATGATGAGCGGCAGGAAGAGGCTGAAGAAGACCGCCGCGCGGTTGCGCACGAACATCAGCACGCTGGCGACGAAGAGCGCCCAGAACATGCCGATGCGGATCCCGAACGGCCGCATCGGTCAGGCCTCCTCTCGCAGGTCGTGACCGGTCAGGTCCAGGAAGACGTCCTCGAGGTTGGCGAGGCGTTCCACGCGCGCCTTCTTGAACCCGCGGCCGATGAGGGCATCGACCAGCTTGTCGGGGGGATCGAGAGCCACGATCCTGCCGCGGTCCATGATCGCGACGCGATCGCACAGCTCCTCGGCTTCCTCCATGTAGTGCGTGGTCAGCACCACCGTGTGGCCGCGGTCGCGGATCTGGCGCACGAGGCCCCACAGGTGGCGCCGGGCCTGCGGGTCGAGCCCGGTCGTCGGCTCGTCCAGGAAGAGGACGCGCGGGTCGTTGACCAGGGCCGAGGCGATGCTAAACCGCTGCTTCTGACCACCCGACAGGGTCCGAACCTGGGACCGTGCCTTCTCGCCGAGCTCCACGTCGGCGAGCAGCGCCGCAGCGTCCACATCGCGGTCGTAGAGGTGGCCGAACAGCTCGAGCAGCTCGACCAGGTTCAGCTCGTCGAAGAAGCTCGATGCCTGGAGCTGGATCCCGATCCGGGCCTTGACCCCGCGCGGGTCCTGCTGCACGTCGATCCCGTCGACCATCGCGCTGCCGGAGTCGATCGAGCGCATCCCCTCGATCATCTCGAGGGTGGTCGTCTTGCCGGCGCCGTTCGGTCCGAGGATGCCGAACACCTCGCCCTCGGCGATCTCGAAGCTGACCCCATCCACCGCCTGGAGGGTGCCGTACCGCTTGCGAAGGTCGTGGACCTTGACGATGGAGGCGCCAGGACGGATGGGGCTGCGAGCGGAGGCGGCGGCAGCGGTGTCGTGACTCATGGGGCGCAGATGCTAGCCGAGGCGCGGACGGCGGGTCACTACGCGTGGCGCCAGACACGCCACAGGGCGCCGGGGTCGCTGAGCGGATCGCCGTGCACCAGGAAGAAGTCCGCGGGGCCGCCCTCGCGGATCACGCCCGCATCCGGCTCGCCGAGCAGCTCGCCGGCGCGCCAGGTGGCAGCGGCCAGGGCATCGACCGGCTCCAGGCCCGCCGTTACCAGCGACTGGACCTCCCAGGCAAGCTGGTTGGCGCGAGCCGATCCGCCACCCGCATCGGTGCCGGCGGCGATGGTGACGCCGGCGTCGCTAGCAATGCGAACGCTGGCCTCGACCGCCTCCAGCTCAGCAGCGTAGCTGGCCGCCCGGCCCGAGCCGGCGAAGCTGGAGATGCGGGTGGTGTGTCCGAAGGAGATGAATGAGCGGAGGACCGTCAGCGTCGTGACCAGCACCGTGCCGTTGGCGGCCATCTCGCGCGCCACGTCCGCGTCCAGCTGGTTGCCGTGCTCGACCGAATCGACGCCGCCGGCCACCGCGACGCGCACTGCGGCGAGTCGTCCAACGTGCGCGGCCGACCTTCGCGCCACGGGCATGAACCGCGTCGGTCACGCGTCGCACCTCGTTGAGGCTCCATGGTGATCGGCCCGGATCGCGGGAATCGAAGTAGAGCTTGACGAGGTCAGCCCCGTCATCGAGCTGCCCGATCGCCAGCGCCAGCAGCTCGTCCCCGTTGCCAGCCTCGACCCCGACGCCGGCGGGCAGCGCCCCCGGCCGCGTCATCCAGCTGCCCGCTGCGCGGATGGCGGGGAACCCGGCGCGGCCACGCCATCGATCACGCACGCCGATCGCCAGGGCGCGGTGCCGCCCGTCGGTCGGATCGGTGACCACCGGCGAGCCGAGATCTCGCAGCCAGCGGACGCCTGCGTTCCAGGCGAGGCGGCCGTTCTCCTCGGCGTACTCGAGGAGGCGCTCCGGCGCGTCGGTGAAGCGATCGAGCCATCGCGCCCCACCGGGGCCAGTGACGTGGCAGTGGGCGTCGACCAATCCCGGGACGATGGCGGCGCCCGTAGCATCGATCACCTCCGCATCGCCAGGATCCTCCTCGCCATCCCGGGGCCGGATCCAGCTGATCAGGCCGTCCTCCACCAGCACACTCACGCCCCGCTGCAGGCTTGCCGCTCGGCCGTTGGCGAGCGCCGCGTCGCGGTAGAGGAAGCGCCCGGTGGGTGGCCGGGTGGCTGACGGCGTGGCTGACGGCGTGGCTGACGGGGAGGCGGTTGGGCGAGGTGTCGCCGTGGCGGTTGCAAGCGCGGACGCCAGGGCGGAAGAGCTCGGCGACGTCTGCATGCAGGCCGCGAGCAACGCGGCCGGGCCTCCGATCACCCCCATCTGGAGCACCAGGCGCCGGCTGATCGGTGGTCCGTGCGCGCCGGACATGGCCTGATGCTACCCGGACCCGCCGACGAGGCTGCCGTACAACTCGATCGTGCGGTCCGCCACCGACGACCAGCTGAAGGTCTCGGTGGCGCGCCTTCGCCCCGCCAAACCCATCGCGACGCGGCGAGCGGGGTCAGCCACCAGGGCGTTGATCGCCGCGGCCAGGTCGCGGGCGAAGCGGTCAGGGTCGACCGGCGACATCGGCTCACCCGGGGACATTTCAACCGGCACCAGCACGCCGGTCTCGCCATCCACCACCACTTCGGGGATCCCGCCAACGGCGCTGGCAACCACCGGCGTCGCGCAGGCCATCGCCTCCAGGTTGGTGATTCCGAACGGCTCATAGACCGATGGACACACGAACACGGCTGCATGGCTGTACAGCTGCCTGATCTCTGATCGGCTCAGCATCTCGGGGATCCAGACCACGTTCGGTCGGCTCGCACGCGACTCCCCCACGCCGGCTTCGACCTCGGCTGCAAGCTCAGGGGTATCGGGCTGCCCGGCGGCGAGCACCACGCCAACGCCGGGGTCGAGATGTCGTATCGCCCGGAGGAGATGCACGATCCCCTTCTGGCGCGTGATGCGCCCCACGAACAGCGCGTAGGGCGTCTTCGGGTCGATGCCGTATCGGTCCAGGGCGTCAGTTTCCGGGTCGTGGGCGAAGAACTCAGCGTCGATGCCGTTGTGGATGACCCTGATGCGGTCGGCCTCCACGTCGAAGTGGCGCAGCACGTCGTCCCGCGTGCCGGCGCTGACGGCGACGACCGCGTCGGCCGCCTCGAGGGCGGTCCGTTCGACCCAGGACGAGAGGTCGTACCCTCCGCCGAGCTGCTCTCGCTTCCACGGTCGCAGTGGCTCGAGGGAGTGGACGGTGACGACCAGCGGGATCCCCCGACCACGCTGCACGAGCAGGCCGGCCAGGTGGGTGTACCAGGTGTGGCAGTGGACCAGGTCCGCGTCGGTCGGCTCGGCGGCCATCGCCAGGCAGCGGCCGAACGCGTCCCACACCGGACGCAACTGGTCGTCGCCGCCAGTAGGAAGGTCTGCGCCGGCCGGGTACCCCTGGACGCGCCAGGACTCCGCGTCCTCGCGCTGCGTTCCGAAGGTCCGCACCTCGACCGGCAGGCGGCCGCGGAACGCACGCGTCAGCTCGGCGACGTGCATCCCGGCTCCGCCGTACACGTTCGGCGGGTATTCGTTGGTGAGGATTAGCGCCTTCACTGGCCAAGCGTAGCGGCACCCCGGCGGGACAGTCACGGGTTGGGAGCGGGATACTCCCCTGTAGTATCCTGAGCAGAGCGATGACCCTCGATAGAGCGACCCCCTTGACCGAGGTCACCCTCCCTGTGACGGGAATGACCTGCGCTTCGTGCGTGACCCGAATCGAGCGCTTTCTCAACCGTTCCGACGGGGTGGCCGAGGCGATCGTCAACCTGGCGACGGAGCGTGCCACGGTGCGCTTCGACCCGGGACGGATCGATCGGGCAGGGATCGTGGGCGCCATCGAGGCGGCCGGGTACGAGGTTGCTCACCCGACGGTCGCGTCCGACGATGCCGCGACCGGGGAGCTAGACGCCGAAGATCAGATGCGCGCCGCCGAGCGGCGAGCGCTGCTGCGCGACGCGCTGGCCGCCACCGGCATCGGCCTGGCGATGATGGTCGTCGCCCTGTGGCCCGGCGGGGTTCCGTGGCCGATGGAGCGCGTCAATGTCTGGATGCTCGCTCCGGCGACGGTCGTGCAGTTCGTCTTTGGCCGCCGCTTCCTCGTCGCCGCGGCGAAGGGGCTGCGCCATGGCGACCTGACGATGGACACGCTCGTCTCGATGGGGACCCTGGCGGCCTACGGCTATTCCCTGGGCATCACGGGGGCGGGCGTCGAGATGGAGACCTATTTCGATTCCGCGGCGGTGATCATCGGGCTGGTGCTGCTGGGCCGATGGCTCGAGTCGCGCGCCAAGGGCCAGGCGGCAGGCGCCGTGAAGGCGCTCCTGAAGTTGCGGCCCACCACCGCACGGGTGCTGCGCGACGGGCGCGAGGCCGACCTGCCCATCGAGCAGGTGCGTGTCGGCGACCTGGTGCGGGTGCGCCCCGGCGAGCGCGTGCCGGTCGACGGCGTGCTGATCGACGGCACCTCGGCGGTCGACGAGTCGATGCTCACCGGTGAGTCGATGCCCGTCGACAAGCGGGCAGGTGACCAAGTGGTGGGTGCCACGCTCAACGCATCGGGTTCGTTCGTGATGCGCGCGGAGCGGGTCGGACGCGATACCGCCCTCGCGCAGATCGCGCAGCTGGTCGAGCGGGCGCAGGGCTCGAAGGCGCCGATCCAGCGGGTGGTGGACCTCGTCACGGCGCGGTTCGTCCCGGTGGTCCTGGCCGTCGCGGTGCTCACCTTCGCCGCCTGGATGCTGCTCGGCCCCGAGCCGCGACTCCCGTCGGCGCTCGCAGCGGCCGTCGCGGTGCTGATCATCGCCTGCCCGTGCGCGATGGGCCTGGCTACCCCGACTGCCATCATGGTCGGCACGGGCAAGGGAGCCGAGGCAGGGATCCTGGTCCGCGACGGCGCGGCGCTGGAGCATGCCCAGCGGGTCACCGCGGTCGTGCTCGACAAGACCGGCACCATCACCCGTGGCGAGCCACGGGTCGTCTCCGTTCGACCGGTCGAGGGGACGAGCGAGGAGGAGCTGTTGCGCCTCGCGGCGACCCTGGAGCAGGGCAGCGAGCATCCGCTGGCCGAGGCGATCGTGCGGTTGGCCGCGGAGCGCGGCATTGGCCTCCCAACCGCCGATGGTTTCGTGGCAATCCCTGGCGTTGGCGTGCGGGCGAGCGTCGACGGACGCGCCGTCCTGGCCGGGAACGAGTCGCTGCTCACCGACGCTGGCGTCGACCCTGCCCCGCTGGCCGGATTGGCAGAGGCGGCGGCTGCTGCGGCGAGCACGCCGGTGCTCGTGGCGGTGGACGGCCGCGCGGCGGGGGTCATCGGCATCGCCGACACGGTGAAGCCGGAATCGGCCGAGGCGATCAGACGGTTGCACGCCGCGGGGCTCGAGGTCTGGATGCTGACCGGCGACCGGGGCGCCGTGGCGTGGGCGATCGGCGCCGAGGTGGGCATTCCGCCTGAGCGGATCCTGGCCGAGGTACGACCCGACGAGAAGGCGGCCAAGGTGGCCGAGCTGCAGGCCGCCGGGAGCGTCGTTGCCATGGTGGGCGACGGGATCAACGATGCCCCGGCGCTCGCCCAGGCCGATCTCGGGGTGGCGATCGGCACCGGCGCAGACGTGGCGGTGGAGGCGTCCGACATCACCCTGGTGGGCGACGACCTGCGCTCGGTTCCGGCCGCGATCCGCCTCTCGAAGGCCACGATGCGCACCATCCGACAGAACCTTGGCTGGGCCTTTGGATACAACGTGCTCCTCATCCCGGTGGCCGCCGGGGCTCTCTACCCGCTGACCGGCTTGCTTCTCTCCCCCGCCCTGGCAGCCGGCGCCATGGCCCTGTCCAGCGTCAGCGTGGTATCCAACTCCCTGAGGCTGCGGCGCTTCCGTCCGGCATGAACTGAAAGGACCGATGAAACCCATGGACACCCTGGAGATGACCCCCGGCGCCACGGACCTCGTCTGCGGCATGCACGTCAACCCCGAGGTGGCGGTCGCCGCCGGCCTGACCGCCGAGCACGAGGGCACGAGCTACTACTTTTGCGGACGTGGCTGCCGCCTGGAATTCCTGGACGACCCGAAGCGCTTCTTCGACCCGGACTACCTGCCAAAGATGTAGGCCGCTCCCTGCGGCTAGACTCGGGCGAGATGCCCCTCATCTCCACCAACGCCCTGACCAAGCGCTACGGCGCCAGCGTCACGGCCCTCGATGCACTGACGCTGGACGTCGAACCGGGGATCATCGGCCTGGTCGGCGCCAATGGCGCCGGCAAGAGCACGCTCCTGAAGATCCTGCTTGGCCTGCTGGCGCCGACCAGCGGCAGCGCCACCGTGATGGACCTGGACGTCGCGACCCACGGCCCGGAGATCCGACAGTTCGTCGGCTACCTGCCGGAGCACGACTGCCTGCCACCCGATGTGTCGGCCACCGATTTCGTCAGCCACATGGGCCGTATGTCGGGACTGCCTGCCGCAGCGGCACGCGAGCGAACCGCCGAGGTGCTGCGGCACGTCGGCCTGTACGAGGAGCGATACCGACCGATCGGCGGCTACTCGACCGGCATGAAGCAGCGCGTCAAGCTGGCGCAGGCGATCGTCCACGACCCAAAGCTGCTCCTCCTCGACGAGCCGACGAACGGCCTCGACCCGGCAGGGCGCGACGAGATGCTCGACCTGGTGCATCGGACCGGCACCGAGTTCGGGATCGCCACCGTGGTGGCGAGCCACCTGCTCGGCGAGATCGAGCGCGTGTGCACCTTCCTGCTCGCCATCGACGCCGGCAAGCTCCTGCAGTCGGCCCCCATCTCCAGCTTCGTGGAGCGGACCGGCACGCTCGGCGTCGAGGTCGAGGACGGAGCCGATGCGCTGGCCGAGCGGCTGACCGCCGCCGGGCTGGTCGCCCGCGCCGACGGCCATAGCGTCCTGGTCGACTGCCCCGACGAGCGGCCGTACGACATCGTGCGCGACGTGATCGACGACATGGGCCTATCGCTCACGCGGCTCGAGCAGCGACGGCATCGGCTCGAGGACTTGTTCCGCACCCAGGGGGCCGCCGATGACGCGGCGTGAGGCGGCGGTCGTCCCGCGCGAGAGTGCCACCGGCGCCATCTACGACCTCGGCTACCAGGGTTATGACGGCCCGCGCCTGGGCCGCCGCGCCGCCATCGGGACGCTCTTCTGGGCGAGCCTGCGTGCTGCGTTCGGGCTGGGGCGCAGCGGTCGCTCGAAGATCGTGCCGTGGGGGCTGACCGCGATCGTCATCATCCCGGCGGCCGTGGCCGGCGCGATCCAGGCCATCGCGCCGGGGGCCCCGTCCCCGTTCACCTACGACAACTACCTGGGGGAGATGCAGATCCTGCTGGCCATCTTCGTGGCCGCGCAGGCGCCGGAGCTGGTGAGCGGGGACCAGCGGCACCGGGTCCTGTCGCTCTACTTCAGCCACGCGCTGGCGCGCATCGACTACGCGCTGGCCAAGCTCGGGGCGCTCGCCGCCGCGCTGTTCATCATGGCCATCGCGCCGATGCTGGTCCTCTTCCTCGCCTCGGTGCTGGTGGCCGCGGACGTGACGGCCGCCTTCGGGGATCAGCTCGGCAATCTGCCCCAGGTCGTGGGGGCCCCGCTCGTCTACGCCATGCCGCTCGCCGCACTCGGGATGGCGATCGCCGCCTTCACGCCGCGGCGGGCCTATGCCACCGGAGCGATCATCGCGGTCTTCCTGGTCACCGGCGCCGTTGGGGCCATCCTGGCCGAGGCGGGGAGTGGGCGCATGTCACAGATCGCCCCGCTCCTGAACCCGTTCGTGCTGATCGACGGCACGCGCGACTGGCTGCTGGGAGCCACGGTGCCCGACTCGCCGGTGCGCGCCGCCAACCTCCCGCTGCCGCTCTTCGGGGGCCTGACGGCGGCCATCGTGCTGGTAGGCGCGACCGCCGTCGTGTGGCGCTATCGCAGGATCGCTGCATGACCGGCGCGCAGACGGCCACACCAGCAGCCGTCGAGCTCGCCAATGTCTCGCGCTGGTACGGCAACGTGGTGGCGGTCAACGACATCAGCTTCCGGCTCGACGGCGGCGTGACCGGGCTGCTTGGCCCGAACGGCGCCGGCAAGTCGACGATCCTGCACATGGTGGCCGGGTTCCTGGCCCCGTCGTCGGGGACGGTCACCGTCGACGGCTCGCCGGCGTGGCGCCATCCGGAGATGTATCGGCGCATCGGGCTGGTGCCGGAACGTGAAGCCGTGTACCAGTTCCTGACCGGTCGGGAGTTCGCGACCGCCAATGCCCGCCTGCAGGGCATCGCGCCGGCCGAGGCTGCGGATGCGGCCGCTCGCGCGATCGGATTGGTCGAGCTGGAGGACGCCGCCGACCGCCCGATCGGGACCTATTCGAAGGGGATGCGGCAGCGTGCCAAGGTGGCCGGCGCGCTGGTCCACGACCCGCCGATCCTGCTGCTCGACGAGCCGTTCAACGGCATGGACCCGCGGCAGCGGCTGCACATGATGGAACTGCTGCGCCGAATGGCCGCCGAGGGTCGGACGATCCTCTTCTCGTCGCACATCCTCGAAGAGGTGGAACGCCTGGCGGAGCGGGTGCTGGTCATCGTCGCCGGACGGCTGGCGGCGTCGGGCGACTTCCGCGAGATCCGCCGCCTGATGACGGATCGGCCGCACACCTTCACCATCCGCTCGTCCGACGATCGGGCGCTGGCGTCGGCCCTGCTGATCGAGCCCACCATCGCGGGGGCAGCGCTGGATGGCGGCCTGCTGACGGTGCGGACCAACGACTTCGGCGCCTTCAGCCGCGCCGTGCCGGGCATCGCTCGCCGCGCGGGGATCCGCCTGCACGAGCTGCTGCCGACCGACGAGTCGCTCGAGTCGGTCTTCAGCTACCTGGTGCGGCGATGAACGGTGTGATCGCCGGCATCACGCTGCGCCAGCTCCTGTCGCGTCGACGCACCCTGCTCCTCCTGCTGCTCGGCGGCGTGCTGGTGCTGGTGGCCGGCGTCTTCCGCCTGGCCGGCGAGGAGCTGCGAGCGCTGCCCTTCACCGCTGGGCTGCTGAGCAACCTGGGGGCCGGCACGCTCATGCCGCTGGTGGCGCTCCTCTTCGGCACCGGCGCCCTGGGCGCCGAGATCGAGGACGGGACCGCCACCTTCCTGCTGGCCAAGCCGATCAGCCGGCGAACGGTGGTCCTCACCAAGCTGGCGGTTGCCGCGGGCTGCTCGGCAGCCCTGACCTGCGGACCGATGCTGCTGGCCGGGCTGATCGGTGCCGGTGGGCTCGGCGACGGGTTGGTGCTGGGCATGGTGGCGGGAGCGGCCATCGGATCCCTGCTGTACTGCTCGGTCTTCGTCGCGCTGAGCCTGATCACGAGCCGCGCGCTCGTCTTCGGGCTCGCCTACGTCCTCATCTGGGAGGGGCTGCTGGCCGGGCTCTTCGCCGGCACGCGCACCTTCAGCATCCGACAGCAGACACTCGCCTTCGCCGATGCGATCGGTTCGATTCCGCGCACGATCCTGGATACGCCGCTGGATCTGACCAGCGCGGTGGTGGTGGGGGCGTTCGTGCTCGTCGGGGGCACGCTGCTGGCGATCAGACGCCTCGGCTCGTTCGAGATCAGCGGCGAGGCCGCGTAGGGCACTCGCGCCGTCAGGCGGCCACGACGCGGTTGCGGCCGGCGAGCTGATGGCGGCGCCTAGGGCACGGCGGCGATGGCCGCGGCGATCCCCACTTCGCTGAGCGAGCCGCGATAGAGCTCGCCACCGATGAACAGCGTCGGTGTGCCGGTCAATCCAAGCGCGTGCGACTGCTGGCGATCGGCGTCGACCGCGGCGGCCACATCGGCCGACGCGTAGTCCTCCTCCCAGCGCGCCACGTCGATCCCGATCTCGGCCGCGAGCTGCGCGAAGAAGGCATCGGCCTGCGCCGAGCCCAGGTCCTTCCACGCCGCCTGGCGGGCGTAGAGCGCCTCGGACATCGGCCAGAACGAGTCCTGCCGGTCAGCTGCCTCCGCGGCGCGGGCGGAGCGATCGGCGTTGGAATGGATGCTGTCGAGCGGGAAGTAGCGCGAAACGAGGGTCATCTCGTCCGCAGCGGCCATGCTGGCCAGGATGGGGGCAAGGGTCGCGCAGCCGGGACACTGGAAGTCGGCGAACTCGACCACCTCGACTGCACCCGCCCCGAGCCTCGGGCTGTCGGCCGGGGCGAGCGATGTCCCGCCGGGGACGTTCAGGGGGCCTCCGGTTGCGCCGATGGCCAGGAGCCCGATCACCGCCAGGCCGGCCGCCCCTGCTCCCAGGCGCGCCGTCCGGCGCAGCGAGGACCGCTCGGCATCGCGAGCTCGGGCAACCTGCTGGCGGGTCCGGCTGGACTGCACATCGGCTTCATCAGTGGGAGTGGCACGGGCGACGCCGACGGATGCGACGAGCAGGACGAGCCCCGCTCCCGCCTGTACGAGGCACCAGGTGCAGAAGGCCTTGATCACGAAGGCCTCCATCGCCGTCAGGAAGGCCGAGCCGGCTGCCCCCAACAGCGCGAAGACCACCAAGGCGGTTCCCGCCGGGATCCTGGCGATCAGCTGGCCACCGATGCTTCGCACCACCAGCCAGCCGGCAGCGGCGTAGAAGATCAGGCCGATGAGGGGTGTGGGGATGCCGAGCGGATACGCGAAGGCGCTGTCTCGGACGAGGTCGCAGCCGGTGCCGGTGAGGCACACGCCGGGCTGCCCGGTGACGTATTCGACGAGGAGGTAGGCGGAGGCGGAGGCGCCCGCGATGGCGGCCAGGAGCGCGACTGTGCGCCAGTGCGCGGCCGCCGCGATGCGATGCATGACAGGCGGAGTATGGCCGCCTCAACGCGGCGCGGCGCAGGGCCGAACGTCCCGCCGGCGCAGGACGAACCGCCCGGATCGGCTGATTCCGGCGCAGCGGGCCCGGGCGGACTGGCTAGGCCTTGGGCTTCTTTGGCTTCTTCGGCTTGGGTGGTCGCTTCGGCGTCTTGTCGGCCACGAATCACCTCCTGCGCGGAGTGTAGAACGCGGGCGCGCCTGTGCGTCGCGTACCGTTGTCAGGTGCGCCCGTTCCGCTTCGCCGTCACCGCCAGCCATGCGGCGAACGCCGCGGAGTGGACGGGGCTCGCGCGCCGCGCCGAGGAGCTGGGCTACTCCTCGCTGCTGGTACCCGATCACCTGGGGTCACAGCTCTCACCGATCGCCGCCTTGAGCGCGGCCGCGGCCGCCACCACGCGCTTGCGGGTCGGCGGGTTCGTCTTTGCCAACGACTTTCGGCACCCGCTCCTCCTCGCTCGGGAGGCCGCCACCCTCGACCTGCTCTCCGACGGTCGACTGGAGCTGGGGCTCGGGGCGGGCTGGCGCGTCGCCGACTATCGGCAGCTCGGACTGCGGTACGACGCGCCGGGACGGCGGATCGATCGCCTGGTCGAGGCGATCGGCCTGGTCAAGCGACTGCTGGCGGGCGAGACGGTGAGCCACGCCGGCCCCCACTACCGCCTCGGCGCCGCGCGGATCGCTCCGCTGCCCGTTCAGCGCCCCCACGTGCCGATCATCATGGGCGGCGGCGGGCCGAGGATGCTGCGGCTCGCCGCCCGCGAAGCCGACATCGTGGGCTTCATCCCACAGTTCAGCACACGTGGCCGGCCGATCCTGACCGATGTCACCGAGGGCGCCCTGGATCGGAAGGTCGCGATCGTGCGGGCGGCGGCAGGAGCCCGGTTCGACGAGATCGAGCTGAACCTGTTCATCGCCGACGCCGGGATGGTGGGGAGCGGCCAGGGCGGCCCGCAATCGGTCGTGGCGGCGGCGAAATCGGCCGCGGTCGGCCTGGTCGGCAGCCCGTACCTGCTCTACGGATCGCTGCGTCAGCTGCGAGACCTGCTGGAGCGACGCCGGGATCGGACCCGGATCAGCTACTACGCCATCCGCCAGGGCTCGATGGAGGCGATGGCGCCACTGGTCGATGCCCTGGCCAGTCGCTAGGTGGGCGCTTACCCGCCGATCTCCATATCGATCGTGACGCACGGCTCGTCGCCGATCACCCAGGCCAGGTGACCCGGCCCGATGACAAGGTGATCGCCCGGCTTCGCGATGATCTCATCGCCTTCATCGGTCAGGTAGCGGAGCGCCGACTGTGGCGGTGCGTTCGAGCCTTACCAGATGGACTTCGATCATCGCGATCCTGCAGACAAGCAGTTCCGGCTGACCGAGGGCCGCGCGATGCTGATGTCGCGTGCGCGGCTGCTCACCGAGGTAGAAGAGTGCGACGTCGTGTGCGCGAACTGCCACCGACGCCGCACCCGCGCAGCGCATATCAGGCGCCTTGTCCGTCATGCCATGCCGCGTGGATCGTCCAGACATCTCGAACGCAAGCGAGCTCGCTGGCGCGAACACGCCCGGCTGCTCGACAGGCTGCGCGATGTGCCCTGTGCAGATTGCGGGCAACGATTCCCTGCGTGTGCGATGGACTTCGATCATCGCGATCCGGAGAGCAAGCGCTACGGCGTCACGCGCATGATCGGCCGAGCCGGAGTGGCCAGGATCTTGGTGGAGGCGGCGAAGTGCGATATCGTCTGCGCCAACTGCCACCGCTCGCGAACCCTCGTCAGGCGCGCAGGACTCTCAAGGCGGGAGTAGCTCAGTTGGTAGAGCGCGACCCTTCCAAGGTCGATGTCGCGGGTTCGAGACCCGTCTCCCGCTCCAATCATCTCTGGTCCAGGGTCGCGGCGTCCTAACCATCGGTCGCAACAGAGCGTGCTCATCGGTCAGGCTACCGATGACGCGCGCGGGTTGACCTTGCCACAGTCCTCCAACGTCACGCGCCGAGGCATTCGCCTTGGCCAGGCGATTGGAGGGTCCCGCATGGCGATGTTCATGGATGTCCATTCCGGGTTTGTCGGTGTCACGGCCCAGCAGCTCAAAGAGGCCCACGAGCGCGACCTGGCGATCGAAGCGGACGAGGGCGTTCATTTCGAGCGTGCCTGGCTCGACCCGGACAGCGGGAAGGTGTTCTGCCTCTCGAGCGGCCCGACCAAGGAAGCCGTGATGCGCATCCATGAGCGCGCCGGCCACCCGACAGCCGAGGTCTACGAGATTCCCGTGGAGGTTGCGTGATGCGACGGATCGTTCTCACTGCAGAAGGAGCTTGATCATGCCCCGCACTGTCATCGGTCGACTCTTGACGGCGCTCCTGGTGAGCACCGCGATTGGCGGCCTTGCGCTGGCCACCGCGTCGGCCGGCACCAGCCAGCTGGACCAGGCGCGCGCCGCCACGGCCCGCTTCAACAGCCTCAACCAGGCGGAGAAGGCGGGCTATGGCCTCCCACCTGGAGGCCCGCTGCACGAATGCATCGCCTCGTTCGACGACACCGGCGCGATGGGCTTCCACTACATCAACGGCGCCCTGCTGGACGACGTGGTGGACCCGACGAAGCCGGAGGCGCTCGTCTACGCCCCCGACGCCAACGGGCAACTGCGCCTGGTGGCGCTCGAGTACGTGGTCTTCCAGGACGCCTGGACCGATGAGCACCCGCCGATGCTGTTCGGCGAGATGTTCATGGAGGTTCCGGCCCCGAACCGCTACGAGATCCCGGCCTTCTACGCGCTGCACGCCTGGATCTGGGAGAGCAATCCGTCCGGCACCTTCGCCGCCTTCAATCCGGCCGTCTCGTGCGACTGAGATCGACCTGATTTGGACCGATGGTGAGGCCGCCCCGATCGGGCGGCCTCACTCCGTCTCCGATCGGGCTCGCTATGGGCGGCAGGCTGGTCTCGTTTCGGCCCGCGGCCTCAGCGATGGGCGAGGACCGCCCCGTCAGTCGTGGCCGATGGGGCCGTCGAACGGGCGATGGTCGCGACCCAGGTCGCAATCTCTGCCCGCCGGGCAACGCCGAGCTTGGCCAGGATGTGCTCGACGTGCGCGCTGGCCGTCTTCGGTGCGATGGTCAGCTCAGCCGCGATCTCGGCATTGGTCATGCCCTCCGCGATGAGCCGTGCGACCTCGAACTCGCGCGATGTCAGCGGGCGCCACGGCTCGTCGAGCGATCCATGGCGATGGGCAACGCGTGACAGTTCTTCGGTCCGTGCAAGGAGTGGCGCGCTTCCGAGACGGGTCGCCGTTTCGCGCGCCGCCGCGAGATGTGATGCCGCCTCTGCGAAACGACTCGATCGCAACAGGCAGCTCGCCAGGTCCAGACGAGCCCAGGTCGCCTCCCAGGTCCGGCCCCGCTCCTCCCAGCCGCGAACCGCCGCCTCGAGCATTTCGCGGGCGATGCCAGTCGATCCCGCGGCAAGCCTGGTAAGTCCGTTCGCATGGTCGATCGCCGGTTGCAGGATCGCGGACCAGGGCTGCAGGTAGTCGGTCACGCTGGCGGCCCAGCGTTCGGCGGCGTCCGGCAGGCCCGCCGCCAGGTAGGCTCGCACGCCGGTCACGGCGAACGGTGCCAGCAGAGCCCGCTCCCCGACGCGGGCGGCAAGCTCGAACGCCGCCGCGCACCGGTCGATGGCCGCTGCAGGCTCATCGGCCACGAGGTCGGTCTCGGCGAGGCCCCAGAGCGCCGGCAGGATGAGGTCGACCACGCCGCTCCGCGCGCCCACCTCGAATGCCTGGCCCAGCAGGGAGCGTGCCCGCTCGATATCCCCGCGCCCGAAGGCGACATAGCCGAGGGCGACTCCGGCACCGATGGCACCTCGGCTGCAGCCTCGGTCCACCAGCTCGTGCCCGCCGCGGGAGAGTGCTGAATCCCAGTTTCCATGCGCCCAGTCGATCAGGGCGGCGGCAGCGCTCATCACATGGCGGCAATGAGACTGTTCGATGGCGTCGGCGTAGCGCAGCCCATCGCGCAGCGAGGTTTCGGCACTTCGATAGGCCATCACCCGAACCGCTGTGGTGACGGCATTGCGATAGGCGGTCACGCCGGTGTCTTCGTAGCCCGCGTCTTGCGCCTCACGGGCGGCGTTGATGATGCGGGCCAGCCCGGCTTCGACCTCGCCGCCGAGCACATCGATCATTCCGCCAAGCGAGTCCGCGTCGAGGACACCCGTCGGACTGGCGGCAAGCTGAGCGGCTTGGCCAGAGGTGGCGGCCGTCACTCGGGCCGCGTCGATGTCCATGACGTCCATATGGGTGAATGCGAGCTCCGCGAGAAGGTCCGAGCGAGCCGATTCGCGTTCGGCCGTGACCGGAATGGCTTCCAGCTCCGCAAGACCATGCGAGATCAGCTCGATCCGCGCCGCGAACGGTCGAGCCTCCCTCCGCGCCACGCCGGCAAGTGCCGCCAACTGTCGGGCCGCTTCCACCGCGAGACCGACCTCGAGGTAGCAGTCACGGGCGAGGCGCGCGGCCGCTTCGGCTTCCTCGTGGAGCTCAATGGCCGCCGCTTCAGAGGCATAGGCTTCGTACAGCGCGCCCTGCTCCGCGATCTCGAGCGTGGCGGGCATATTGTCGAGCGCCCTTCGGTACAGCTCGCACGCCTCACGATGGGACGACAGCGCGGCAGCGGCCTGGGCGCCGGAGAGGGCGGCTCGGAACGCCTGGGTGCGGAGACCAGCCCGCTCGTAGTGGACCGATGCGTGGATCTCCGACGCACCCTCGAGGCTGGCGCCGAACTCGCCGGCCCGGGCGTGAAGCCGGCGCAAGGTCGCCGGGGCGACGGTTCGGTACAGCGCGTCTCTGAGAAGCTGGTGCCGATAATCGAAGAAGCCGCGGTCCTCGGATCCGAACGGGAAGAGGAAGGCCTGGTCCACGAGCTCCTGAAGCGGGGCGTCCAGCGCGTCCGCGGGAAGGTCCATGATCCCGGCCAGGACCTCGGGAACGAAGCAGCGACCGATCACCGCGCCCGCCTGCGCAACCGCCTTCCCCTCCGGCGAGAGCTGCTCGAAGCGGGCGAGCACCGCATCCTCGATGGTCCCCGGAACGGTAGCCTCCCGGATCGCGCGGCCATCCGTGCGCGCCTCGTCGCTGAGCGCCCCGAGCAGCTCCTCGATGTGGAGTGGGATCCCATCCGTCCGCTCGTGAACGGCCGCGACCACGTCCCGTGGGGCGGGCAGGCCGGTGGACAGGATGAGGGTCGTCATCAGCGCGGTCTGGTCAAGGGTCAGCGGCGCGAGGCGCGCCTCCTCGGCCATTCGCTGCGTGAGGAGCCGGGCGCGCCATTCCCGCAGGAGCGTGCCTGTTGGCAGCTCATCGGTCCGATAGGCGCCAACCAGCAGGACCGGCAGGTCGCGGATGCGACGTGCGAGCTCAGCGATGATCTCGAGACTCAGGTCATCGGCCCATTGAAGGTCCTCGAAGGCCAGCAGCGCCGGGGCCTCGAGGGACGCGGTGATGCGGTCGACCAGCTCGACCACCAGGGCCCGACGCGATCGGGGCTGTGGGCCCACGGGTGTCTCCAGCAGGCTCAGCGAACCGGGGGCAATCGCGAACGCGGGGACCCGTTCCATCGTCCGCACCAGGTCCTGGAGCATGGCTCCCGGTACGGTGCGATCCTGCGGAGCAATGTCGCCTCTCGCGACGCGGAATCCAAGGGCCGATGCCTTTCGCAGGACAGCGCCCAGGAATCGGGTCTTGCCGATCCCCGCCTCACCAGCCAGGAGCAGGAACTGGCCGCGTCCCTCCCGGGCATCTACGAGCCTTCGATCGGCCAGATCGAGCAGGTCATCCCGCCCGACCAGCAGCGGGCAGAGGAGCGGTGTCACGCGGCTCATGTCCCGAGTGTATCCACCCTCGTCCAGTGGGCATCGGTCGTATGACCGATAGCCACTTGCCTAGACTGCGAGCATGAAGTCGCTGCCGCGCACGCTGGGCCGCGCCGCGAGCGTCACCGCGGCGGCGTCCCTCGCGGCCGCGGCCGCCGCGTTCCTCATGAACGTGGTCGGCGTGAGCCACACGGTCGTGTTCATCGTCGCCGCGCACGCACTGGCCGGCCTGGCGACGCTCATCGGCCAGGCGACCGAACAGCTCGGACACTGGTACGGGCCGCGGACCACCGGCATCCTGCAGTCGGCGCTCGGCAACCTTCCCGAGCTGTTCATCTCGATCTTCGCCCTGCAGGCAGGCCTGGTGGTCGTCGTACAGACCGCCCTCATCGGGTCGATCCTGGCCAACACCCTGCTGGTGCTGGGGCTGGCCTTCCTGCTGGGCGGTCTCAAGCACGGAACGCAGCCGTTTCACGCTCCAGCGGTCCGGGACATGGCCATGCTCCTCGTTCTCGCCGTCGCGGCCCTGGCGATCCCCACCCTGGCGACCGCTCCAGGAGCGCCGGATGCCGGGCATGCCGTCGACCTGAGCGTGATCGTATCGATCGTCCTGCTCGTCATCTTCGCGGCCTCCATCCCGTTCTCGCTCAGCGGCGGCCCAGGCGCCAGCGCCGCAGTGGAGCACGAGGCGGCGGAGCGCGTCTGGCCGCTTCGGCTGACGATAGGAATCCTCCTCCTCAGCGCGGCCGGAGCGGCACTCACCTCGGAACTGTTCGTCGAGGCGCTGCGGCCGACCATGGCCAGCCTGCAGATATCCGAGGCGTTCGTCGGGCTGGTGATCGTGGCCATCGCCGGCAACGCGGTGGAGCACGTCGTCGGCGTGCAGATGGCGCTTCGCAACAAGACCGACCTCGCCACCTCGCTGATCCTGAACGGCAGCCTGCAGGTCGCGATCGCCCTGACCCCGGCGCTGGTGCTGATCTCCCTCTTCGTGGGCGGCACGCCGATGACCCTGGTGCTGAGCCCGCTCCTGCTCGGCGCGGTGGCCCTGTCAGCGATCCTGGCCGCGCTGATCGTGTTCGACGGCGAGAGCACCTGGCTCGAGGGGCTGGCGCTGCTGGGCCTGTACGTGATCATCGCCGCCAGCGTCTGGTACGGCCCGCCGATCCTGCCCTGACCAGCGCCTAGCGGACCTCCTCCGGAGGCTTGACTCCGCGGAAGCCACGCAACACGAACAGGTCGTAGACGATCTTCAGGCTGCCCGCGATCACGAATGGCAGCCCGGCCAGCGGGACTGACTGCACCAGCGGCGTGGCGAGCGACGGCGAGACCGCCGCCCCAATGCTTCGCGCGATGTTGGTCACACCCGCCGCGGCCGAGCGCTCGTCCGGATCGACCACGGCCATGGTGTACGACTGCCGCGTCGGCACATCCATCTGGCTGATCGCGAACCGGGCCAGGAGCACGGCCACCGCCAGGGGGAGAGTCGGCATCAGCGGCACCAGGATCAGGAGCACGTTGGATGGCAGGTGGGTGAAGACCATGGTGTTGATGAGACCGATGCGCGCGGCCAGCCGCGCGGCTGCCAGCGCGGAGAAGCCGGCCAGGATGTTGGCGCCGAAGAAGATGGCGCCCAGCGTGGCGGGATCGGCTCCGAAGCGAACGTGGAACCAGTAGGCGATGACGCTCTGCATCACGAACCCGCCGGCAAACGCGTCGAGGCCGAAGAGCGCCGACAAGCGGAAGACGATCCCGCGTGACCGATGCAGCCCCAGCCTGGTCGCGACCGACACGTCCCGGCGGGGCGCCACCTCGATCGCGGGCGAGAGGAGCAGGAAGAGGCCCGCCAGCGCGATCCCGACGGCGGCATAGCCGATCACCGTGGCGCGATAGGAGTCGAGGTCGCTCGCCCCGAGCGCCTGGAGCAGCTGGACCAGGAGACCGCTGCTCAGCGCCCCGACGGCGGTCGCCAGCGAACCGGCGAGGTTGTACCAGCCGAAGACGCGAGTGCGCTCGCGATCGGGCAGTGTCTGCGAGAGCGAAGCCTGCTCGACCGCCAGGAACGGCCCGACCTCGTTGCCGCTGGGGCTGATGACCCCGATGGTGGCCGCGAGGAGCAGGACCCAGACGTCGTGCGACAGGGCGAAGACGACTCCCGCCAGCACCATCAGCGCGGCGCCGGCGAGGAGGATGCGGCGGCGGCCGAGCCGATCGGCATGGGTGGTCAGCCACAGGCTGATGGCCGCGTCACCCACCAGCGTCAGGGTCAGGATCAGCCCCACCGTCACGCCATCGATGCCCAGCGCCACCAGGTACAGGACCAGCGCCAAGGAGAGCAGCCCGTAGCCGAACATGCGGGCGATGCGGGTGACGAAGAGAAGTCGGGCGTCGGGCGTCATCGGTCGCCTAGGCTAGTCGAGCCTCAGCTCGCACATGCGCGGTCAGACGGCAACGTACTGGCGCGTCAGGTCGACCGGTCAGCCGCTCCGCGGACTGCGGCGTCGCGCGCCCTGCACGGCGAGGGCGGACAGGAGCGCGAGCCAGGCCACGATTGGAACCAGCAGCATGAGCGGCGACACGTTGCCGGCGAGCACGGCGTGGGTGTCGGCAAGTGACCCGCTCGGTGATGGCAGCAACCTGAGCGCGGGCACTGAGACGACGGTGGTGGTCGAGCTGCCGTTGTTGAGGCTGTCTGGATCAGGCGTCGTCGCCCCGGCGCTCGCCGTGTTGGCAATGACGGTCCCATCCGGGGTCCCGGGTGCCACCGTGGCCGAGATGACGACCACGACCGAGGAGCCCGCCGCGATGGTGCCCAGGTTGACCGAGCCAGTCCAGGGGCTCGACGGCCCGCAGCCGGCGCCCACATCGAGGCAGTAGGTCGCACCGCCGAGGAACGGGTCGAGCACGTCGGTGAGCGTCACGCCATGGGCATCAGACGGCCCGAGGTTGGTGACCGTGATGGTGTAGGTCAGTGTCTGGCCGGCGAGCACGGGATCGGGGCTGTCGACAACGAGGTCGGCGAGATCAGCGCTGGTGGTCACGACCGTGCTCACCACCGCGCTCCCGTCATTCGACCCGTCCGGGTCACCCGTGGCGGTCGAGGTTACGGTCGCCGAATTGGCGAGGACGGTGCCCGCGCCGACAGTCGAGGACAGCGTGACGTGGATCACGAATGTGTCGTCCGCGTCGACGATGAGACCGACGGCATTGGTGCACGTCACGACCTGGCCGATCGCGGCACACCGACCGTCGCTCCCCAGCGCCCGGAATGTCACGCCCGCGGGGAGCGTGTCCGTGACGGTGAAGCCGCCGACGTTGTCGCCTGGCCCGACGTTGTGGACCACAAGGGTGTAATCGAAGCCGGCCAGCACGCCGGCCGTCGCGGACGCCGGCCCGGCCTTGCTGATCGTGAGATCGGCCTCGGGCTCGCCGACGGCGAACTGGCTGAGCGAGGTCAACCCGCTGGCGGTGATGGTGGTGGCCGTGTTGGCGCCCGAGGTTGGCGACGTCCAGGCACCATCCCACTTGGCGACGATGAACTGGCTGGTCTGGGCGCCGGGGTCGACATCGGTCGGCGCGAAGGTGAAGACCACGTCCAACGTATCGAAGGCAACGCCGGCGTTGGTCAACGTCCACCATCGGTTCACGTCGCGTGGGGCAAAGATGGGAGACGAACCGATGCTTGGGTGCTCGCCGGCGGTGGTCGATGCTGTCAGCTGGCCGGTTAAGGCAACCGTGCCGAAGGTCAGCGCAACCGGAGTGTAGGTCGCGACGTCGCCGATCTCATAGGTCAGGGTCATGCCGGATCCGGCCGCGACCCACTTCTGGAGGTCGCCGACCACGTGCCCCGACGTGCGGTTGACGGTGCCCGCTGGACCGATGCTGAGCACGTCACTCCCGGCATCCAGGTTGCCACCGGCCAACGTCACGGTCCCGTCCACCGTCAACGGGCCGGCCAGCGCCGCCCCATTGGCGTTCGAGAGGGCCAGGTTCAGGAGCGCCGTCAGGCTCGACGGGATGATGATCCCCAACCCGCTGCCATTGATGATCAGGGTCGACGTCGCGTCACCGGTCAGGTTGTTCGGCGCACCGGTGATCGCATTGGCGATGCTCAGGCTCTCACCGTTGAACGTCAGCGGACCGCTCAGATCCAAGGTGCCGGCTACGGTCACCGTGGTGGTCTGGGTGACGCCTGCCGGGTCATTGATGCTGAGGTCGTAGAGGCCGATGGCGGCTGCGCCGCCCAGTGTCTGCCCGGTCAGCCCGTTCATGTCGAGCGTGCCGGTGGTGACCGCCAGGCCACCGTTGATGGTCACGTCGCCTGCCACGAAGACGGTATTCGAGCCGATTGCCAGGCTGCCGGCGGCGACGGTCAGGTCGCCCGCGACAGTGAGGTTGGCCGCCAGGGTGGCCGTGCCGGCGTTGACCAGGAGATCGGCGAAGTCCATGCCGCCCGCGTCAATGGTCAGCGTCCCGGCGAAGACGACGGTGCTCCCGTCAGGGTCGACCGCGCCCGCCAGGTGGGTCCAATCCCTCGTGGTTCGGATGGTGCCGGAAAGGGTCACAGCGCCACCGCTCTTGTTGATCTCAAGGTCGGGCAGGGTGCCAGCGGCTGTCGTGGCGGATCCCGTGAACGTCTGGGTGGCGCCGCCGGTAATTGCCAGCATGCCCGTGCCACCGTCGAAGGTGGACAGTTGCGTGATGTCACCCGCCCCGGCGATCGTTCCGCCATTGATCGTCCCGTTGTCTAGGGTCAGGGCTCCGAGTGCGGTCAGCGTGTCCCCGGCGGCCACCGTGTGGGTGCCGCCGCTGAGGTACACGTCGAACAGGCTGTGCGTGCCACTGATGGTGACCGTGCTGTCGAAGTAGATCGTGCTCGCTCCCGGATCGATGCTGCCGTTCAGCCAGGTCCACGACGCGGTGTTCATCCGAACCGTGCCGACCAGGAAGAGTGTCCCCGACGGCTTGTCAATGACGACGTCGGCGAGGTCGCTGGTGGTGGTGTTGGCCGATCCGGTCCAGGCCTGGTCCCCGGTCCCGGCGATCAGGATGGTGCCGGTCTCGCCGTCGAATCCGGCGAGCAGCGAGATGTCCCCAAGCGCCTCGATCGTGCCGCCGTTGAGGTTGCCATCGGTCAGGGTCAGGAGGCCGGGCACCGTCAGGGTGGTGCCCACGGCGATGGTCACTGTGCCGCCTCGGATCTCGATCGCGTCGAGGGTGTGGCTGCCGG
>JBBDNI010000025.1:0-24438 GCA_040877645.1 Chloroflexota bacterium | reverse complement strand
GCAAAGCCGATCAGCAGGGCCAGCGGGTCGCTCGCCAGGAGGCGATCGGCCTCGTCGTCGCCGGTGAAGTGCAGCCGATCGACCGTGGCCGTCATCCGCGCGGCTTGCCGCGCCGCTCGATCAGGTCGACCGCCTCGCGCAGTCGCGCGACGAGCTCCGCCTCCACCATCTCGGGCTCGAGGTGCTCACCCAGGCGTTCCATCACGTCGGCCGCCATGGTGAGCAGCACGTCGGCATCGGCGATGAAGAACTGCGGCTCATTGTTGTAGCGCACCAGCGTCAGCCGACCTTGCAGCGTCAATCCCCCCTCGGCATGGGTCAGCTGCGTGCCGAAGTTGTGCCCCTGGATGCCATCGGGGTTGTTGAGGAAGTTCAGCGCGTTGTCGATCGCCAGCCCGAAGCGGGCGCGCCAGCCGACGAGCCGCTCGTTGACCTCGGGTGACAGGCCGATCTCCCCCACCTCGTCGAACACGTCACGGGTGACGGTCAGCAGACCCACCAGGGTGGAGCCGGCCCGGCTGCCGAGCATGACCTGCAACGAGCGCTCGAGGGTGAAGACGTCGCTGTCGAAGCGCGGCGAGGTGGTGACGTCGGCAAGCAGGTCCTCGACGTTGTCGAGCGCTCCCGGCTCGGCGAGCGCCGTCGCCAGGTTCAGGATCTCCTCGCGGAAGAGGAAGCGCTCCTCGTGGTCGAGCATTACCACCTCCTAGGGGTACAGGCCGCGCAGGGTGGTCGCCTCGGCGACCCTGGCCACCGCCACCATATACGCCGCCGTCCGCATGTCGATCGAATGGTGCTGGCTCATGGCGTGCACGCTCTCGAAGGCCCGATCCATGATCTCGTGCAGGCTCTCATTGATCCGGGACTCGGTCCAGAAGAAGGACTGCATGTCCTGGACCCACTCGAAGTAGCTGACCGTCACGCCACCGGCGTTGCACAGGATGTCCGGGATCACGAAGACGCCGCGATCGAACAGGATCTGATCGGCCTCCGGCGTGGTCGGGCCGTTCGCGGCCTCGGCCACGATCCTGGCCCGGATGCGCGGCGCGTTGTCGCCGGTGATCTGGTTCTCCAGCGCGGCCGGCACCAGGATCTCGCAGTCGGTCTCCAGGATCTCGTTGTTGCTCACCGAGTCGGCCCCGGGGAAGCCCACCACCGTGCCGTGCTCCTTCTTCCAGGCGCCGACGCGCGCCGGGTCGAGTCCCTTCGGATTCGCGATGCCGCCGCTTGAGTCGCTGACCGCGACGATCGCTGCACCCTCCGCGGCGAGCAGCTCGGCGGCGATCGAGCCGGCGTTGCCGTAGCCCTGGATCGCCACCCGCGCGCCTGAGATCGGCACGTCGAGCGCCCTGCCGGCCTGGTGCAGAGTGAAGACCGCGCCGCGCGCGGTGGCCTCGTTGCGCCCGAGCGAGCCGCCGATGGCGATCGGCTTGCCGGTGACGACACCGGGGATCGTATAGCCACGGTGCATCGAGAAGGTGTCCATCATCCAGGCCATCACCTGGGCGTTGGTGTTTACGTCAGGCGCCGGGATGTCCCGGTCCGGCCCGATCAGCGGGCTGATCTCGGTCGTGAATCGCCGGGTGAGGCCCTCCAGCTCGCGCAGGGAGAGCCGCTTGGGATCGACGATGACCCCGCCCTTGCCGCCGCCGTAGGGGATATTGACGACCGCGCACTTCCAGGTCATCCACATCGCCAGCGCGGCGACCTCGTCGCGCGTCACGTCCTGGTGGTAGCGGATGCCGCCCTTGGCCGGGCCGCGGCTGACGTTGTGCTGGATCCGATAGCCAGTGAAGACCTCGACGTTCCCGTCGTCCATGGTCACCGGGAAGTTGACCGTCAGCTCCCGCTGCGGCACGCGGAGCACCCGGCGCAAGCCGGGATCCAGGTCGAGCTGTTCGGCCGCGGCGTCGAACTGTTCCTGGGCGACGGCCCAGATGTTCGGCTTCTCAGCGACCTGGTTGGAACTTGCCATGGGTCCTGCTCACGCGCCTCCAATACGATCGCGGCCCGGCGCCTCCGCGGTGCGTTGCGGGAGCAGGCCGGAGCACGGGCGGCCCGATTATAGGGGCCGCATCCACGAAACGGTCACCCTCAGCCCGTCTCGATGGCGAGTGCCACCGCCCCGCCACCACCCAGGCACAGGGTGGCCATGCCCCGCCCACCGCCGCGTCGTCGCAGCTCGTACAGGAGCGTGGTCAGGACGCGCGCGCCGGACGCACCGATCGGGTGGCCGAGCGCAATCGCGCCGCCGTTGACGTTGACGCGATCCCAGTCGAAGCCAAGGGCATTGCCATCGGCCAGCACCTGCGCGGCGAATGCCTCGTTGATCTCGATCAGGTCGAAGGCGTCGAGCTGGAGGTCGAGCTTCTCGAGGAGGCGGCGCACCCCGGTGATCGGCGCCTCGAAGAGCCATTCGGGGGCGACATCGGCCTGGGCATAGCCGGTGATGCGGGCCAGCGGGCTGAGTCCGTCACGCGCCACCGCCTCGTCGGAGGCGAGGACCAGGGCGGCGGCGCCGTCGGTGATGCCGGGAGCGGTGCCGGCCGTGACCGTCCCGCCGTCGGCCTGGAAGGCCGGCCGGAGCTTCGCCAGCGCCTCGATCGAGGTATCGGCCCGGGGATTCTCGTCGGTGTCGATCACGGTCGACCCCTTCTTGCCCGGGACGTCGACCGGAACGATCTCCTCGGCGAAGCGGCCGTCGGCCATGGCGGCCAGCGCCCGCTGGTGCGAGCGCAGCGCGAACTCGTCCTGGGCCTGGCGACCGACCTCGTGCTTGGCGGCGACGCGCTCCGCATGCATGCCCATGTGCACGTCGCAGATCGCGCACCACAGCCCGTCGTGGACCGTGCTGTCGACCAGCTCGGCGTTTCCCAGCCGGTAGCCGGCACGGGCCCCGGGCAGCAGGTACGGCCCCAGGTTCATGTTCTCCATTCCACCGGCCACGATCACGGCCGCGTCGCCGACCCGGATCGAGGCTGCCCCGAGCATCACCGCCTTCAGGCCGGAGCCGCACACCTTGTTGATGGTGGTCGCCGAGACGCTGTCGGGCAGACCCGCTCGAAGCGCGGCCTGGCGCGCTGGGGCCTGGCCGGCGCCGGCCTGCAGCACCTGGCCCATCAGCACCTCGTCGACACGCTCCGGGGCGATGCCGGCGCGCTCGATGGCGGCTCTGATGGCCGTCGCGCCGAGGTCGGTGGCCGGAACGGTCGAAAGGCCGCCGCCGAACTTCCCGATCGGGGTCCGCGCGGCGGACAGGATGAAGACCTCGCACATGGCGGAGATGGTACGCCGAGCGCGGGCGGAGGGACGAGCGTCGGCCCTACTCCTTCGCCTCGCCCTCGAACAGCTCCGCCACCTTGATCGCCCACTTCTCCTTGACGACCCGCACCTTCACCTTCAGGGACGGAGTGAGCTCCCCCTCCTCCTCGGTCAGCAGGCGGGGCAGCAGCGCGACGCGGCGCGGCCGCTCGAAGATGGCGAAGCCCTCCAGCTTGGCCTTCACTTCGCCGTCAATCAACTTCTGGACGGCCTTCTCCTCAACCAGCTGCTCGGGCGCCATCTCGGCGATCTCGTTGGCCTTGGCCCAGGCGGTCAGCTCCTCGAAGTCCGGCGCCATCCGCGCGCCGGTGTACGGCTGGCGGTCGCCGAGGATGATCGCCTGGCCGATGAACTTTGAGCTCGACAGCGCGGCCTCCATCGGTGCCGGGCTGACGTTCTTGCCATTCGCCAGCACGATGATGTTCTTGAGCCGATCGGTGATCTTGATCCGGCCGATCTCGTCCAGCTCGCCGATGTCACCGGTGTGGAACCAGCCGTCGGGGTCGATGGCCCGTGCCGTCTCCGCCGGATCGTTGAGGTAGCCGCGCATGACCTGCGGCCCGCGAACCTGGATCTCGCCGGTCGTCTCTTCGATCCGCACCTCGGTGTCCGGCGCGGGACGCCCGACCGTGCCGAACACGAAGTCGTCCGGTCGGTTGATCGACACGAATGGGCTGGTCTCGGTCAGGCCGTAGCCCTCCAGCACCAGCATCCCCATCCCGTAGAAGAACTCACCGATCTCACGCGACAGGGGCGCCGAGCCGGATACGAAGTAGCGCACCCGCCCGCCGGTGCGCGCCCGGATCTTGCCGAAGACGAGCAGATCCGCGACCTTGAGCTGCGCGCGCAGCCAGAACGAGTCATTGCGTGCGGCGAGGTGGTTTGCGTACTTCTGCTTCCCCAGCCCAGCCGCCCACCAGAAGATCCGCTGCTTGAGGTGCGAGCTCGACTCGATGGTCGACAGGACGCGCGCGTAGACGCGCTCGTAGAGGCGCGGCACGGCAACCATCACGGTGGGGCGCACCTCGGCCATGTTGATCGGCAGCCGCTCGATCAAGGGCTCTGCGTAGGCGATCAGGCAGCCCCGCCCGAGCGGCACCACCATCCCAGCCACGCGCTCGTAGATGTGGCTCAGGGGGAGCCAGGAGAGGAAGACATCGGTCTCGTAGAAGTCGACGACCTGGATGACGGCCTCGTAGTTGAAGACCAGGTTGCCGTGGGTGAGCATCGCGCCCTTCGGGTTCGCGGTGGTCCCCGAGGTATGGATGATGGTGGCCAGGCGGTCGCGCGTGATGGCGCGCCAGCCCTCATCCCACAGCCGGCGATGATCCGCGTCCTGCGGCGCCAGCTCGAAGACGTCGTCGAACGTGATCGCACCCTCGGGGAGCGCCCCGCGCTCTTCGATGACGATCAGCTTCTCCACGGTCGGGCACTGGTCGCGGATCGACTCGATCTTGGCCGCCTGCTGCGCGTTCTCGACCACGATCAGCTTGGCGCCGACGTTGTTGATGATGAAGGCGGCCTGATTGGCCTCCGAGCTGGGATAGATGGGGCAGGTCACGGCCCCCAGCGCCATGCCGGCCAGGTCAGCCACCAGCCAGGCAGGTCGGGTGCGGCTCACGATGCAGATCCGGTCGCCGGTCGTCACGCCCAGCGTCTGGAACCCCAGCGAGACGTCGCGGATCCAGTCCCAGGTCTCGCGGTAGGTCATGGTGCGCCACTGGTCCTCACCCTCCGCCTCCGCCTCGGCGCCCGCGGGGCGTCGCGCGCGAGGTAGCTTCCAGCGCAGAGCGGGCCTCTCGGCGTTCAGCTCGGCGGAACGGTGGATCAGGTCGAGCAGATTGGCCGCCCGCTCACCCTCGACCACCAGCGGCTCGACGGGTGCGACCTGCGCCCGGTGTCGCGGGGCGCCTTCCACCTCGGTCTCACCCACGGGCGCGGGGGTCTGGGTCTTGGTGGTCATCGAACTGCCTCCCTCGTCGAACCGCTTCAGCCGCCTCGCCCTACGTCGTCGATCAGCTGCTGGGCGATGATGAGCCGCTGGACCTGGTTGGTGCCCTCGTAGATCTGCGCCCCCTTGGCGTCGCGCATGAAGCGCTCGACCGGGTTGTCGCGCGAATAGCCGGCGCCGCCGTAGACCTGCACCGCGTCGGTGGCCACCTTCATGGCCGTGTCGCTGGCGAACATCTTGGCCATGCTGCTCGCGACGTTGATCGACGAACCGGCATCGCGCAGGCGTGCCGCGCGCCAGGTCAGCAGGCGCGAGGCCTCAACCGCCACCGCTGCGTCGGCAAGGGTGGCCTGGATCATCTGCTGCTCGGCGATCGGCTTGCCGAATTGGATACGCTGGGTCGCGTACCGGGTGGCGTGCTCGAGCGCGGCGCGCGCCAGCCCCGTGCAGGCAGCGGCGATGCTGATCCGTCCCGATGCCAGCGAGCCGAGCGCGACGGTCAGCCCCTTCCCTTCGGCGCCGAGTCGGTTCGCCTCCGGGACGGTGGCCCCCTCGAAGACCAGCTCGGCGGCGGGCGAGTCGCGGATCCCCATCTTTCGCTCGTGGCTGCCGACCGAGAAGCCCGGGGTGTCGCGCGGCACGACGAAGGCGGTGATCCCATCGCTGCCGCGCGAGCGGTCGATTGTGGCGAACACGATGTACTGGTCCGCCTCGCCGGCGTTCGTGATCCAGACCTTGGTCCCGGTCAGCGCATAGCCGTCATCGGTGCGCCGGGCGGTGAGCTCCAGCGAGGCGGCGTCCGACCCGGCGCCCGGCTCGGTCAGCGCGAAGGCGCCGAGGTGCGTGCCAGCGGTCATCGCCGGCAGGAGGCGCTCCTTCTGCTCATCGGTCCCGTGGGTGACGATGCAGAGCTGAGAAAGGACGTGCACCGACAGGCTGATCGCCATCCCCATGTCGGCCGCCGCGATCTCCTCGCAGGCCAGCACCCAGGCAAAGTAGGAGAGCCCCGCGCCGCCGTAGGCCTCGGGATACGGGATCGCCGTCAGTCCCAGCTCCCCCATGCGCGTGAAGAGCGCCCGGTCGTAGCGCTCCTCGTCGTCGCGCTGCGCGACCGTCGGCCCGAGCTCGCGCCGGGCGAAGTCACGTGCCGTGTCGCGGACGGTCCGCTCCTCCTCGCTCAGCGCGAAGGGATCGGGTCGCGACGTCGCAACGCTGGAGGTCATCAGCCGATCCGCTGCCCCTGCTGGTCGTAGTGGTAGAAGCCGCGCCCGGTCTTTCGCCCCAGGTGGCCAGCGGCCACCATCTGGCGCAGCAGCGGGGCGGCGCGGAACTTCGGGTCGCCGAAGCCCCGATACAGGACGTCCATCACGTTGAGCATCACGTCGTTGCCGATGAAGTCGGACAGCTCCAGTGGCCCCATCGGGTGGTTCAGGCCCAGCTTCGCGCCGGCGTCGATGTGCTCGGCGCTGCCGGTGCCGTCCATCAGCGCGAAGACGGCCTCGTTGATGAATGGGCCGAGCATCCGGTTGACGAGGAAGCCGGGGTAATCGCGGGATTCGATCACCGTCTTGCCGAGCTGCTCGGCGAACGCCACGGCGGCGGCGTGGGTGGCGTCATCGGTCTCCAGGCCCCTGATGATCTCGATCAGCTTCATGACCGGGACCGGCGAGAAGAAGTGCAGGCCGATGAAGCGCGCCGGTCGGTCCGTGGCGGTGGCGAGCGCCGTGATGCTGATGCTGCTCGTGTTGCTGGCAAGAATGGCGTCCGCATCTGCCGCCGTGGTCAGCGCCTGCCACGTCTCGCGCTTGATGGCTTCGTCCTCGAAGACTGCCTCGATCACGATCCCGTGGCCGGCGGCTTGCTCAGCCCCGACAGCGGTGGAGATTCGGCCCAGGACCGCGTCCGCGTCGACCTGCGACAGCTTGCCCTTCTCGACCTGGCGGGCCAGGTTGCCGCCGATCCGCGCCTTCCCCTGGTCGGCGAGCTCCGCGGTGCGATCGGACAGGGTGACCGCCTTGCCGGCGGCCGCGCTCACCTGGGCAATCCCGTGGCCCATCAGGCCGGCGCCGATGACGAAGACCCGGTCAACGCTCATGGCTGCGTAGCCTACCAGCGGCCGCAACGGCCGCGATAATCGAAGCATGGCCCGTGACGAACGGACAGTCCGGCTGCGACCGATCAGGACAGAGGAGTTCCCTGCGTTCTGGGAGGCCTCGAAGGCCGGCTACGCGCACGGAATCGAGGTCCACGGAGGCCAGAGCCACGCCGCCGCGCAGCGGAAGGCCGATGCGGACATGGCCACCGTCCTGCCGAAGGGCCTTGAGACACCGGGACACACGATCTTCCTCGTCGAAGCCGATGGCGAGGCAGTGGGCAGGCTGTGGCTGGCGGAACGCGAGTCGGGCGGGCGGCGGGCCTTGTTCGTCTACGACATCACGATCGACGACGAGCACCAGGGACGCGGCTTCGGTCGGGCGGCCATGCGCCTGGCCGAGGCAGAGGCGCGTGCCCGAGGCATGTGGCGCATCGAGCTCAACGTGTTCGGAGGCAACGATGTCGCGCGGGGTCTGTACCGCTCGCTCGGGTACGTGGAGACATCGGTGCAGATGGCGAAGGACCTGGCCGAGGGCTAGGGCAGGAGCTGCTCCGCGGCGGTCAGGGGATCCAACTCGTGGCGAGCGACCGCCTCGACCGCCTCGTCCCAGCCCGGCTGCCCCGACGCCCGGCTGAGCGACAGGTCGGCCAGGGCGCGGCGCACCTGGCTGCGGGCACGGTCGCGAGCCCGGGCGGGCTCCCGCGCCTGCGATCGGTGCTTATCGATCGCCTCGACCAGGGCGATCACTCCCTCTCCGCTGGTGGCCGTGGTGAGCAGGATGAGCGGTGGCTGACGCGTGACGCGTCCACCGGCCGTCGAGAGCATGGCGCGCAGCTGACGGGCGGCGCGATCGGCCCCAGGGCGATCCGCCTTGTTGACGGCGATGATGTCGGCCACCTCCAGCAGGCCGGCCTTGATGGCCTGGACCTCGTCGCCCATCTCGGGCACCTCGACCACCACGGTGGTCTCCGCCAGGCGCGCGATCTCCACCTCGCTCTGGCCGGCGCCGACCGTCTCGATCACGATGGGGTCGAAACCGGCGGCGTCCAGCGCCGCGACAGCCAGCCACGTGGTGCGGGCCAGGCCGCCAAGTTCGCCACGCGAGGCCATCGAGCGCATGAAGACGTTGCGGTCGGCGGCGTGCTCCATCATCCGGATGCGATCCCCCATGATCGCCCCGCCGGTATGCGGCGAGCTGGGGTCGACGGCAAGGATGCCGACCCGCTTCCCCGCGCGACGCCACTCGGCGATCAGCGCGTTCACGAGCGTCGACTTGCCGGACCCCGGCGGACCCGTGATGCCGACCAGGTGCGCGCCCCGGCCCGCGGCGAAGAGCCCGGGGATCAGGGTTCTGACGCTCGGGTCGCCGTTCTCGATGCGCGTCAGCAGGCGCGCCAGCGGCCGGCGCTCGCCCGACGCGAGCTCGGCCAGCAGCTCAGTCACGTGCCCGGCGCGCGTGCTCTCGGAAGTAGGTCGCGATCTGGCCGATGCTGGTCCCCGGGCCAAAGATCTCGGCGATCCCGGCCGCCTTGAGCTTCACGACGTCGGCATCGGGGATGATCCCGCCCGCGGCGATCAGCACGTCGTCCATGCCACGGCTCTTACTCAGCTCGACAACGCGTGGCAGCAGCGCCATGTGTGCGCCGGACAGGATCGACATGCCGATCACGTCGACGTCCTCCTGCTCGGCGGCATCGACGATCATCTCCGGGGTCTGGCGGAGCCCCGTGTAGATGACCTCGAAGCCCTCGTCGCGCAGGCCGCGGGCGAGCACCTTCGCGCCACGGTCGTGCCCATCCAGGCCAGGCTTGGCGATCAGGACACGGATTGGCGTGGTGCGGGCGTCAGTCATGCGCGCCCGATTCTACCGGCCGGTGGTTCTTGGCAGAGCGCCGGCGGGGCCCTAATTCAGGTGTTACTGCGATCCACCTAGTGGCGCCCTCCTCCGGTGGCCTGGCCAGTGGCGATTCACCTGTGAATGTGATCCGACATGGCGCGCCGAATTGCCGCGCTCTGATGCCGGTGCGAATCAGATCCCGGAACAGAGAGGGTTCGCGCGCGATCACATTCACAGAGGAATCACGGGAGTCAGGTCGTGGCCACAGCCGCGCTGAGCCGATCAATCGTGGCCGCCATGGCGAGGTCCTTGGCGCTCAGCCCCTTGGACGCCTTGGTGGTCAGCCGGAAGGTGACCCGCCGCCAGTTGATCACGATGTCCGGGTGATGATCGGCCTGTTCGGCGGCATCGGCCACGCGGTTGACGAGCGCGATCGAGTCCCGGAAGGTCTCGCAGCGGACCGTCCGTACCAGCTCCTCCCCCTCGCGCTGCCAGTCCGGCAGCAGGCGCAGTCCCTCGGCAATCTCCGGCTCGGTGAGGAGCGGGGCGTACGGCATCGGGCTAGCGGTCGGCCGCTCGACCGATGAAGGTCAGGAACTCGGTGCGCGTCTTGGCATCGCGCCGGAAGGTGCCGAGCATGGCCGAGGTGACCATCGTCGCGTTCTGCTTGCGCACGCCGCGCATCACCGTGCACAGGTGCGTCGCCTCGACCACGCAGCCAACCCCCTTCGGAGCGAGGCGCTCCATCAGGAAGGTGGCGATCTGCTGGGTCATCCGCTCCTGCACCTGGAGCCGGTGGGCATACAAGTCCACGACGCGCGGGATCTTCGACAGGCCGATCACCCGGCCGCGCGGCAGGTACCCGACGTGCGCCTTGCCGAAGAAGGGGAGCAGGTGGTGCTCGCACAGCGAGGAGAACTCGATGTCTCGGACCACCACCATCTCGTCGTAGTCGACCTCGAACGTCGCGTCGTTGAGGAGCGCTTCGGGATCGGTCCGATACCCGTCGGTCAGCTCCGCGTACATGCGCCGCACCCGATCCGGGGTGCGGGCCAGCCCCTCGCGCGACGCGTCCTCGCCCAGCTCGGTGAGCAGGGTGCGGATCGCCTCCGGGATCTGGCTGCCGGGCTCGTCTGGCTCCACGCCGGCATGCTAGCAGGCGCCCTTCGCGGGCCAGGCGCTGCCGCCAGGGCGGTAGACGGGGGCGGTAGACTCGCAGCACCCCGCCCCGCAACGAGCGATCGGCCACCGCCATGGTGATCCACCGTCCGTCCTCGCCGTCGCACCGCCTCGCGCTGTCGCGTGGAGGTGGCGACCGGTTGAGCGGTCCGCTCGGTCGGCGCCTGGACGATCGCTATCACTACCTGCGTCGTGTGCTTGCCGGAGGGCGGGAGCCGATCGAGGCGGTCGTGGTCGGGCCAGGCGGGACCTGGGTCCTGACGCTCCGCGCCGAGCCTGCCCGATACCTCAAGCGCAACGGCCACTGGTATCGCTGGAGCTCCGGGATGGAGTCGTGGATCCCCTGGGACGCGGCGGTCATCAACGCCACCCGCCTGGCTGGTCGCCGCCTGGAGATGTATCTCGAGCGCGCGACGGTCCCGTCGAACGTGACCGCCTGCCTCGTCCCGCCGCGGGGCGTCGAGGTCGAGTGGGAGGCCGGCCAGCGACCGGGGATCCAGGTCGTCCGGGACGCGGACGCCCTCGCGTCGCGCATCAGCGCCACCGAGACGCTGACCAAGCGGCAGGTGGACAGGATCGTGGCGCTGCTCGATCCCCGCCAGCCGCTCCCCCGCCTCGAGCGGACGGCCCGCGCGCGCTGATCCCGGGCAACGCTCGGCTATGATCCGGGCCCGATGACCGAGCCGGACGGCCAGCTGCTCGATTCCCTGCCGCATCGCGGGCAGCCGGCACCGCTCGCTGTCGCGGCGTCGGTCGCGGTGGCCATCGCCCTGGCGCTGGCGCTGATCGCGGCGTGGCTCGCCCCGGCCATGGCCATCCTGATCGTCTGGCCGCTCCTCTTCGTGGTCCCCGGCTGGGCTGTCGTTTCGTGGGTGCGGCCACGGATCGCCGCCACCGGGCGCCTTGGGCTCGCGATCATCCTGTCGGTTGCGCTCAGCACGCACCTCGTTTATTGGCTCTCGCTGGCGACCAGTGGCTACCGCCGCGAGACGATCTTCGCGGTGGCCGTTGCGCTGGCGGCCCCCGTCCCGATCGCCGTTCTGCATGGCGGGCTGGGCTCGTTGGGAAGAGAGGCTCGCGCCGCGTGGCGCGCGATCCGACGCTCGGCCGTGCCGTTTGCCGTGGCCGGGGCGGCCACCCTGTTCGTGGGCGTGGCGCTCCAGAGCGGGCTGTGGCGCACGACCGAGAACGGCATCGCGGCCGGCGGCTCGAACTGGAGCGACCTGGGCGTGCACCTCTCGATCGCCCAGTCGCTGAACGCCGGGAACTTCCCGCCCCAGGTGCCCTACTTCGCCGGGGAGCCACTCATCTACCACTGGTTTGCCGACTTTCACGCGGCGATCGCGGCCAACGCAGCGGGCCTGTTCGTGGTCCCGGTCTTCGTCGTCTCGTCGGCGCTGCTCACCGGTGCGCTCGCATTGCTGGTGCATGGCCTGGCGATGGCGCTCGTCCGAGGCCGTGGAGCGCGGCGGGCAGCCCTGCTGGCGGTGGTGCTGGTGATCTTTGCCGGCGGCTTCGGATGGGTGCGGCTGATCGGCGACGTGGTCAACGGCTACGGCGATCCGATTGATCTGGTCAGCAAGCACTCGTATGACAACTCCTGGTACGACCCCGACTTCCAGGCGACCTGGCCGTACTTCCGCATCCCGTCCGTGATGGGCACCGGGCTCCTCGTGCATCGGGCCACCACCGTCGGCCTGCCGATGCTCGTCGGGGCGGTGCTCCTGCTGGTGGCCGGCCTGCCGACGGCCCGAGCCCGCGCCGCCGGATGGCGAGACCGCCCGGCCCTGATCGGGCTGGCAGGGCTGGTCGGGGCGCTGCTGGCGCCGTTCCACTTCTTCTTCTTCCCGGCGTTCCTGGCACTCGCCCTGGGATGGGTTGCCATCGGGGGTCGGCTGGTCGACCGCTCGGCGGTGCGGAATGCGGCCGCCTTCCTGGCCCCGTACGCGCTGGCGGTGCCCTTCGCCGCGGCGGCGCTGCTGCAGGCCGGCTCGGGGGGTGGACTGCGCTGGGTCGCCGGCTGGGAGTCGGCGCCGACGGACGGCGGGCCGCTGGCCGTCCTCTTCTTCTACGCGACCAACCTTGGCATCGCGTTCGCGCTGGCGCTGGCCGCGCTGCTGGTCCCCGGCCTGCGCTCGAGGGCATTCCTGGCGACCTGGGTGATCGTCCTGTTCATGGTGCCGAACGTGGTGCAGGCGTCCGTCATCGGCTTCGACATGAACAAGTACTTCCAGGCGATGTGGGTCGGGGTGGCCATCCTGGCCGCGTGGCTGATTCGCCGCTGGCCGGCGCCGGCGCTGGCGGCGGTGCTCCTGGTCAGCCTCCCGTCGCCGCTGCTGGTCGCGGCGTGGACGGCCACCAACCGGGAGATCGTCCTCGGCCCGGGGGACGTCGAGGCATGGCACTGGATCGAGGCGAACACACCGGAGCGCAGCGTGTTCGTGACGAACGGCTACTTGAACTCGCCGACCGATGCGGCGGGGCGCCTGCGTGTCCTGACCTTCACGCCGTACGTCGCCAACCTGGGGTACTCGCCCGACGAACGGGCCGCCGTGGTCGACACTATCTACTGCTCGGGGAGCCCGGGCCTGGCCGCCGACCTGACGCGCGCCCTGGACGCGCAGTACCTGCTCGACACCGGCCCGCCGCGCCAATGCGACGCGACGATCTTTGCGGACAGCGACGCGTGGACCCTCGTCTTCGACAACTCGTCGGTGCGCATCTGGCAGGTTGTCAATCCAGCGGAATCGGGTGCCGCGCCCGGCTCCCTATCATTCCGCAGGTGACCATCAGCGCCGCGGTCGTCACCCTGGAGCACGTCGCGAAGCGGTATGGGCCGGCGGGCAGCCCTTCGGCCGTCACCGACCTGTCGCTCACCATCCCGGCCGGGGAGATCTGCGTGCTGGTCGGGCCGTCGGGATGCGGCAAGACGACCACCATGAAGATGATCAACCGCCTGATCGAGCCGACCGCCGGCCGCATCACAATCGACGGCGAGGACGTCATGTCGCTGCCCGCGGTCGAGCTGCGGCGGCGGATTGGGTATGTCATCCAGCAGGTCGGCCTCTTCCCGCACCTGACCGTGGCAGAGAACGTGGCGGTCGTGCCACGGCTGCTGCGATGGACGCCGGCGCGCATCGCCGAGCGGGTGGAGGAGCTGCTCGACCTGGTCCGGCTCGACCCGGCCACCTACCGGGCCCGATACCCGTCTGCCCTGTCCGGCGGCGAGCGCCAGCGGGTCGGGGTGGCCCGCGCCCTGGCGGCCGATCCGCCACTGATGCTGATGGACGAGCCGTTCGGCGCGGTCGACCCGATCCTGCGGGACCGGCTGCAAAACGAGTTCCTGCGGCTCCAGGCCCGGGTGCGCAAGACGATCGTCTTCGTCACGCATGACGTCGACGAGGCGATCAAGATGGCCGACCGGATCGCCATCCTGCAGCGGGGCGGCGTGCTGGCCCAGTTCGACACCCCCGACGCCATCCTGGCCGCTCCAGCGAGCGACTTCGTCGAGCACTTCGTCGGCGCCGATCGCGGGTTGAAGCGGCTCTCCCTGGCTCGGGTCCGCGACCTGCCGCTTGCTCAGCCGATCACCGCCACGGCGGGCGAGCCACGCGGCGAGCTCCGCCGGCGCCTCGAGGCGGCCGGCGCCGACTACGCCCTGCTGGTCGATGCCGAGCGGCGGCCGGTCGGCTGGATCGGCCGCACCGATCTCGACGGAGATGGGGTGGTCGGGCCCGAGGACGCCACGCCCGGCTCGCCGACACTCGGGCCAGAGACCACGCTGCGCGACGCCCTCTCCACCATGCTGTTGTCGAGCGTGCAGCTGGGCGTGGTGGTCGACGAGCGAGACGCGGTCATCGGCCTGATCAGCGTGGATGCCATCAGCGACGCGCTCCGGGGTCCCCCCAGGGCCGACCACCCATGACCGAGGGCGCGCCGCTCGTTGAGATCGGCTGGGTGGTCGACAACCTCGACATGCTGGCCCGCCGCATCGGCGAGCACATGACCGTCACGGTCATCGCAGTGAGCGTGGGCTTCGTCATCAGCTTCGGCCTGGCCCTGCTCGTGCGCCGCTATCCACGCGTCTACGGCCCGATCCTGGCGATCAGCGGGGTGCTGTATGCGATCCCCAGCATCGCGCTGTTCGTGCTCCTCATTCCGATCACCGGGCTGTCGCTGCTCACCGCCGAGATCGCGCTGGTGAGCTACACGCTGGTGATCCTGGTGCGCAACATGGTGACCGGCCTGCGCGGCGTGCCGCCCGACGTGATCGAGGCCGCCCGGGGGATGGGCTACAGCGATGCGCAGCGCCTGTGGCGGGTCGAGCTGCCGATCGCCGCACCGATCATCGTCGCCGGGGTGCGGATCGCCACCGTCACGACCATCGGCCTGGTCACCATCGCGACGCTGATCGGGATGGGCGGGCTCGGCTACCTGATCGTGAACATCGGTGTGCAGCGCCGATTCCCGACCGCGACCATCACCGGCGTCATCATCGTGGTGCTCCTCTCGACCATCGTGGACCTGGGGCTGCAGGCGCTGCAACGGCGCCTGACTCCGTGGGCCAGGGCACGGCAGGCGTAGCCGATGGAGTTCCTTGGACAGGTCCTGGCCTGGTACACCGATCCGGCGAACTGGACCGGCAACAACAGCATCCCGCTGCGGCTGTGGGAGCACCTGTCGCTCACCGTCGTCTCGCTGGCCGTGGGGCTGGCCATCGCGCTGCCGATCGGGCTGTACATCGGGCACACCGGCCGCGGCGCACGGGTGGCGATCGCAGTCAGCAACATCGGGCGGGCGGTCCCCTCGCTCGGCTGGCTCGGCATCGCCTACCCGATCAGCACCGGCCTCTTCCAGCGCGGCGGCCTCGGCTTCCTGCCGGCCTTCATCGGGCTGGTCGCCCTCGCCATCCCACCGGTCGTGACCAACACCTACGCCGGGCTGCGCGACGTCGATCCCGACCTGCGCGAGTCGGCGCGGGGGATGGGCATGGGCGAGCTGCAGCTGCTGGCGAGGGTCGAGGTGCCAGTCGCGCTGACCGTCATCCTGGCCGGCGTCCGCGTGTCCGCCGTGTCGGTCGTCGCGACCGCGCCGCTGGCCGCCCTGGTCGGCGGCGGCACGCTTGGCTCCTACATCCTGCAGGGGCTCGCACTGAGCGACGAGGTCCGCGTCTTCGCCGCGGCCGTGCTGGTCGCCCTGCTGGCGATCCTGACCGATCTGGGTTTCGCGTGGCTGCAGCGCCGCGCTGTCTCGCCCGGCCTTGCGGCGCCTGATTCCGCGAGCTGGATGGAGCCCTCGCAGGCGTCCGTGGCCCAGGCGATCGCTCCGTCCTGAGGTTAAACCGCGACACCACTATAGGGCGTATCAGTGGTGTCCGGGGTATCCCTGTAGACTCCGGGCGGCCGCCAGATTGCGCGGCACGCACAGTCCCACTCAACAAGGAGGACCCAATGCGGAGATACCGCACGCTCGCTCTCGGGGCGGCGTCGCTGGTGCTCGTCGTGAGCGCCTGCACGCCGGGTGGGAGCGAGGGCTCGCCGAGCGGAAGCGAGGCAGCCGAAACGCCGACCATCTCGGTCGGATCCGCCGGCTTCTACGAGGCGGCGGTCGTCGGCGAGATGTACGCCCTGGCACTCGAGGCCGCGGGCTACACCGTCGAGCGCCACCTCGAGATCGGCGAACGACCGGCCGTGCACAGCGCGTTCGTGGCCGACGAGGTCAATCTCATCCCGGAGTACCTGGGCGGTCTTGCCGGCCAGGGGCTGGGCATCGAGGAGCTGTCGCCTGACCCCCAGACGGCCTGGGACAACATGCAGGAGGCGCTCACGGCGAAGGGCTGGGTCTCGTTCGACTTCTCGCCGGGCACCGATGCGGACGGCTTCGCCGTCCGCCAGGAGACCGCCGACGAGTTCAGCCTGGAGACCATGAGCGACCTGGCGGCCGTTGCGGACCAGCTGGTCTGGGGCGTCGCCGAGGGCTGCCCGACCAACCCGGTGTGTGGCATCGGCCTGAACGAGGTCTACGGGATTGACCTCTCAACGATCGAGGTGGAGAGCCTCCCGGCGTGCAGTCCGGACATCGCGACTGCGCTCAACGACTCGGCGATCGACGTTGCCCAGGTCTGCACCACGCAGCCGGAGATCGCATCCATGAACCTGGTCCTGCTGGTGGATGACCTGCAACTCCAGCCAGCGCAGAACATGGTGCCGGTTGCCAGCAAGGCGCTGGCCGACGCGGTGGGAGCGGACTTCGCCGAGACGCTCAATGCGATCACCGCCAAGCTGACCACCGCGGCCCTCACGGAGCTGGGCGTGGCGATCAGCATCAACCACGAGGAGATCGCCGACGTGGCGCGACAGTTCCTCGAGGACAACGGCCTGCTCTAGGGCTCGTCAACCACGGACCGATGCGGGCGGCGTAGCCTCCGGGCGCGCCGCCCGTACACTTGCCCGACCCATGTCCGAGCACATCGACCTGGCCGACTGGCGTCGCCGCGTGGCGACGATGTACGACACCCTGCGGCGCGATGCACGTGCCGGGCCTGCACGGCTGCTCGGCTTTCGCGCCGCCAAGGACCGGCTCTTCGCCAGCCACCCGTCGTCGCCGGTGCCGTCCGCCGGTCGGCGCGACTTCCGTGGCCTCGCCTACTGGCGCCACGATCCGGCGCTGCGGTTCACCGCACCCCTCGAGCCGGATCCGAACGCCATGCCGCCCGACATGCCGCGCTCCGGGGAGGGGCCGGAGATGGCCTATTCCCGCATCGGCTGGGTCAGCTTCACGGTCGACGACGTCGCGCAGCGGCTGGCCGTCTACTGGCTGAACGAGTACACCGGTGGGATCTTCATCCCCTTCCGCGACGGAACGAGTGGCACGGAGAGCTACGGCGGTGGCCGCTACCTGTGGGACTCCGGCAAGGGCGCCGACCTCGGCTCTGACGGCGACCAGCTGGTCGTCGACTTCAACTACGCGTACCACCCGTCCTGCGTCTACGACCCGGTCTGGAGCTGTCCGCTGGCCCCGTCGGAGAACTGGCTGTCCGTCCCGATCCGCGCCGGCGAGCGGCTGACCGTGGCGTCGTGACCGCGGACCCGCGACCACCGCGACATTGCTACAAGTGCGGGCGCGAGGTCGGGCCCGACGAGACGATATGCGACGTCTGCAACCGGGCCGGGATGGCGACACCGTCCGCCTCCCAGTACCACGGCACCATCGTGGTCGCCATCGTGGCGGGGGTCGTGATCATGGCGGTCGCCGCCAGCCTCGCGATCCGAGGCATCGGGCCATTTGATGGCACGGCCGTCTCATTCGTCGCCGATCCACCCGATGCCGTGGTCGTCACGGTGAGCGTCAGCAACGAGGGGACCCGCGAGGGGCGTGCCAAATGCCAGCTCACCGCCCGCGACCCCGCGGGCCGCATCGTCCGAACGCGCCCGACCGTCTCGCCAGCCGTGCCGGCGGGCGGGACCGTCACCTTCCAGGAGCGCCTGCCCGGGCTGACCACCGCACCGGCGAGCGTGGAGGCGACCTGCTCCTAGATCCTGATCGGTCTATCCTGACCCGGTGAGCCTGAGTCGGATCTGGAAGATCGCCAGCTCGGCGATCTTCGCCGTGTTCTGGGCTTTCATCATCGCCATCGTCGTCTTCGGCTGGCTTGGCCCATCCTCCGAAGGTCAGCGCTTCCCCGATCCGGTTGACGGCCGCGCGGTCTACGACCCAGCGGGCGCGATCGAGCCGTCGATCGAGCAGGCGCTCGAGGCCCAGGTCGACGCGATCGAGGAGCGCAGCGGCGCCGAGATCGCGATCTACGTGCAGGTCGACGAGTTCGCCACCGAGGATTCGAACCTGGGCGCTGCCGCCGCCCTGATGGACCAGTGGGGCGTGGGTCGCGAGGGCTTCGACGACGGCCTGGTGATGCTGGTCAGCCTGCAGCCCGACCTGATCCACGGCAAGGTCAGCCTCTTCGGCGGCGCCGGCTTCCTGCGCGGCTACCTGTCGGAGGGTGACATCCAGGCAGTGATCGACGAGGTGATCGTCCCGGCCGCGCGGCAGGAGCAGCTCCCAGCGGGTCTGCTCCTGGCCGTCGACGCGGTGAGCGCCGCGATCACGCCAGCCGCGACGGATCGGCTCAACTTCCTCCGCCAGGTCAACGCCGTGACCGGGATCATCGGCGCGCCGATTGCGCTCGTGGTCACCGTCGGGTTGGCCTTCCGAGCGTGGCGCCGCGAGGGAGACGACCCCGAGGTGCTCGACTCGCCGTCGATCCTGATGGCGGGGCCTCCGGCCAGCATGACGACCTCGCTGGCGACCGTCGTCCGCCAGGGAAAGGCGACCCAGCATTCGGTCAACACGCTGCTGATGGAGCTGGCCAGCACCGGGCGGATCGCATTCCAGAACCTGGATCGCGCCAGCAAGATCAAGTCCGACGACGAGCCCGATCCCCTCCTCGATCCGGCCATCGAGATCCGCGACGAGGCGCCGAGCCGGCGCCTCATGGGGCGGCCCGAACACGAAGCGTGGGACGTCCTGCGCCGCCAGGCGCCGAGCAGCGGGATCCTCTCGCGCGAGCGGCTGTGGGAGCTGAACGATCTGCTGAAGCCGGTTCGTGACGGCATGGAGGACGAAGTGGTCCGCCTCGAGTGGTTCACGCGGCGCCCGTCGACCCTGATCACCCGCTGGAGCTGGATCGGCTTCGGTGAGATGGCACTCGGGGCGCTCCTCGTCGCGGGCGGCTTCGTGATCCCCATGTCCGGCCTCACCCTGCTCGGCGGGGCGATCGGCCTCGGCGGCCTCGCCAGCTGGGGGATCGGTCAGTTCATGTCGCAGCGCACCAAGAACGGCGCCTACGTGGACGCCATGCTCAAGGCCTACCGCCGCACGCTGCAGAAGACGCTGGAGCAGGCGCGATCGATGGAGCAGGTCGTCGCCGAGCCGACGGTCCGCGTCCTGGCCGACACGCCCGACAAGGCGGTGGTGTGGGGCTTCGCCCTGGGGCTGCATGACGAAGTCGGCGAGGTGCTCAAGCGCAATCTCGAGGACCAGGCGCGGGATCCATCAAGGGTCGGCACCGCCTACTACCCGCTCTGGCTCGGCAGCTCGCCAGGCGCGAGCGTCGATGGGATGGCGATGGGCGGCGGCAGCATCTTCTCCGGCTCCGCCGTTCCGGACATCGGCGGCATGTTCAGCGCGGTCGGCAGCATCGGCTCGTCACCGGCATCCTCCTCGTCCGGCGGGGGCGGATTCGGCGGCGGTGGGAGCTCAGGCGGTGGTGGTGGGAGCGGCAGCTTCTGAGCTGACGCTGGCGCGCTCGGCCGCCAGCGGCTATGGTGCGCGCGATGCCATTTGAACGACGACCCGACCGACGCCCCGGCGGCGGCCGACCCGGAGGCCCCGGGCGACCGCCCGGCGACCGCCCATCATTTGGCGACCGCCCACCGCGCGACCGGCCAGCCTACGGCGACCGTCCGCAACGCGACCGCGGCGACTTCGGCGACCGCCCGCCCCGCGATCGCGGCTTCAACGCGACGGCACGCCCCGCGCGTGCGGGCGGATTCGCGCCGCGCAACATCGACGACGGCGGCATGTCGATCCGGCTCGACCCTCGCCGGCTGGGCGCCCTGAAGCTGCTCGCTGCCGAGGCGGGCGTCCGGCCAGGTGAGCTGGTCACCAGCTGGGTCGAGGAGCGCCTCGACGCCGCACGCGCGGGCGGAGTGCCGTCCCCGACTCCGGCGTCCATCGCTCCAGATGCGCTGGCTGCCCTGACCGCCCGCATCGATGAGCTCGCTCGCCGCCTGGACGGGATCGCGACGCCGCCCGCCACAGCTTCCGCTGCCGTCGAACCGGCGGCGGGCCCGCCGGTCAAGCGCGGACCGGGGCGGCCACGCAAGGTCGTGTCTCCCGACGCGCCGACACCCCAACGCGCAACGAGCGCTGCCCGCTCGACCACGAGCCGGAAGCGCTCCACAGCGAAGGTTGCCCTCCACGACGAGATCGCGGCCGTGATCACCGAGCGCGGACCGCAGTCCGCCGCTGAGCTTGCCGCCGCCATCGTCGAGCGCGGCAACTACCGTCCGCCGCGCAGCGCCAAGCCGCTGGACGCAGCGGCCGTCAACGCCCGGGTCTCGAACCCGACCTACCGCGCGCGCTTCCTGCGCCGTGACCGCAAGATCGGGCTTGCCGGCAGCTAGTCCCGGCGCGTAGCCCTCGGCCTAGCCCTCGAGGATGAAGGTGACCAGGATGTTCGCCTGGAACTCGAGCGTGCCGTCACTCGCCGTATTGACACGCTGCTCCTTGACCCAGGCGCCGCGCACCCCGCGCAGCGTCTTGCTGGCGCGCGCCATCCCCTGACGGATCGCATCCTCGAACGACTCGCTCGAGGTGCAGCTCAGCTCGGTGACCTTGGCGACCGACATGGCAGATCTCCTCTCGGTGTGGGGGCGTCAAGTGTAGGACCGATCCGGACCTGGCTACACGTGCCCGGTGGCCCACGCGATGAGCCTTTCTGCATCCATCGCGTTGACCACCGACGCCTCGGGCACCCCGCAGGCGGCGGCCCGGTCGCAGCCGTAGGGGAGCCAGGCCAGCTGCCCGGGCGCGTGCGCATCGGAGTCGATGGCGACGCGGCAGCCGGCCTCCACCGCCAGGCGCAGGATCCGCTTCGGTGGATCGAGGCGCTCCGGGCGCGCATTGATCTCGATAGCCTTGTCGAAGCGCAGGGCTGCGGCAAACACGATCTCGGCGTCGAAGGTCGAGGGGGGTCGATGGCGCTTGCCGGTGACCATTCGCCCGGTCGGGTGGCCGAGCACGTCGAGGAGCGGGTTGGCCAGCGCCATGACCAGGCGCCGCGTCATCGGCCCCGCCTCCATGCGCAGCTCGGAGTGCACGCTGCCGACCACCAGGTCGAGGCGGGCCAGCAGCGCGGGATCCTGGTCGAGCGAGCCGTCGCTCAGGATGTCGACCTCGATACCGGTGAGGATCCTGAACGGCGCCAGCTCGGCGTTGAGCCTCGCCACTTCGTTGAGCTGCTCCTCCAGCCGTGCCGCGGAGAGCCCATTGGCGACGGTCAGGCGCGGCGAGTGATCGGCGAGGACCATGTACTCGTGGCCCAGCCCGCGCGCCGCCTCCGCCATCTCGCGGATCGGTGAACCCCCATCGGACCAGTCGGAGTGGACGTGGCAGTCTCCGCGCAGCGCCGACCGGAGCGCGGCGCCCAACTCGGCGATCGGCTGGCCGCCGGTCGACTCCAGCCGGCGCAGGTAGACCGGCTCCTCGCCACGGAGCGACTCGGTCACCGTGCGGGCCAGCACCTCACCGATGCCCGGCAGGTCGCGCAGCGTGCCGCGGCGCGCGCGCTCGACGAGCTCGTTGTGCGGCAGTCCGTCCACCGTCGCGGCCGCTCCCCGAAAGGCGCGCACCCGGAATGTCGGCTCGCCGGCGACCTCGAGCAGAAAAGCAATCCGGCGCAGGTCGGTTGCCGGGTCGCGCGGGTCAGGCATGGGCGCCCGATTCCTGTGTGGATGTGATCGCACGCCGCGGGCCGCTTTGGCTCGTTCCGATTCCCGTGGGAATCGGGGGGCTCATTTCAGGGCGTCGGTGCTGGATCACATTCACCTGGGAATCACCGACCTGGTGGCACGCCTACGCAACGGTCAGGATGCGGCGCGGGTTGTCGATCGTCATCAACCCGATCTCGCCCTCCCCCACCGCGGCCGTGCGCAGGGTCGGCAGGAAATGCTGCTGGAGGTACGTGTAGCCGAATCCGCCGTTCGCCTTCAGCTGGCTGTTGTGGCAGACATCCTGGCTGAGCAGCACCTGCGACCCGTAGCCACGCTCGAGCAGCTCGACGATCAGCTCGACCAGCCGCGGCTCGGCAGCCTCCTCGTTGTGGAAGCGGTGGCCGATGAAGTCGAACTCCAGGTTGGCGCCGCGATCCAGAATGGCGAGGTAGTGGTCGAGGACCGGGTACGAGTCGGCATGGCCGATGACGACCCGGCCTGGATCGACGCCCTCCTCCTCGAAGATGCGCAGCTGGGCGAGGCCCACGGGTGACAGGACGGCGTGGGTACTGATCGTCATGCCGGTGGCCAGCGAGGCGCGTGCCGCGGCGCGATGGACGCGCTCCTCGAGCGCGCTGACCCACGGCTTGTCGGTCCCGATCTCACCGATGATCCCCGGCCGCACCCCGCTCCCCGCCACGCCGTCGCGGAACTCGGCAATCAGCTCCGCGGCCAGGTCGTCGACCGACCTGCGGTCGATCAGCGCCTCGGCCGGGTAGTAGGCGCCGCGATACCAGCCGCAGCCCATCACGATCTGGACCCCCGTCCGGCTGGCCAGGCGACGGAGGCGCTCCGGGTCGCGCCCGACACCCGGGCCGGTCATGTCGACCAGCGTCGATCCGCCACGGCGGCGGAAGTCGCCGAGCTCCTCGGCCAGGGTGACCTCGTTCGGCGTCAGCTCCCAGTAGTCCCACCGGCTCGGCACGTGCCAGAGGTAGATGCCAGTGTGCTCGTGCGGAAGGGTGAAGCCGACTCGGTCGGGCGGGATCGGGCCGCTGACGGTCATCACGCGCGGGGCCATGCTCGCCTCCTGATCGCGGTCGCGGGCCGGTGCGGCGATGATCGGGCCGCCGGCACGTCGGGGTTGGGTTGGAGCAACAGTCTGCCACTCGCGCGCCGGTCGATCCATCCTCGTGCGGGCCCGATTCGCTAGCCTGTGCCGGCATGCTCTCATCGGAGAACGGAAGCGGCGCCACCGACAACGTGTGGGCGGCCGCGCAGCGCGAGCTGGACATCGCGGCCGAGCGCCTGGAGATGGACGCGGACATGCACCTCGTGTTGCGCGTCCCGAAGCGCGAGCTGGAGGTCCACTTCCCGGTCACCCTTGACAACGGGACGGTCGAGGTGTTCACCGGCTACCGGGTGCACCACAACCTGAACCGCGGCCCGGCGACCGGTGGCGTGCGCTACACCGCCGACCTGACCCTCGACATGGTCCGCGCCACGGCGATGCTCAACACCTGGAAGGCGGCCCTGGTCCAGATCCCGTACGGCGGGGCGATGGGGGGCGTGGTCGTGAACCCGCGACGCCTGTCGAGCAACGAGCGGCAGGGCCTGACGCGCCGCTACGCGACCGAGATCAGCCTGCTGATCGGGCCCGATCGGGACATCCCCAGCCCGGACGTGAACACCGGCTCGCAGACGATGGCCTGGATCATGGACACCTTCAGCATGCACCGCGGCCACACCATCGCGGGCGTGGTGACCGGGAAGCCGCAGGCCATCGGGGGGACAGCCGGTCGTCGCGAGTCGACCAGCCGAGGCGCCTTCCGCTGCATCGCCGCGGCGGCGCGCTCACGCGGCGTGGCGCTGGATGGGGCACGTGTCGCAATCCAGGGCTTCGGTCGGGTCGGAACCATCCTGGCCGAGCAGCTCGCCGGGGCAGGCGCCCGGATCGTGGCCATCGCCGACGACCGCAAGGCCGTCGCCAACCCGGCAGGCATCGATCCCGGGCCGGCAGCGGCGTGGGTGCGGCGACACGACTCGATCGGGGGCCTGCCGGATGCGGAGCCGATCGACCGGGCTGACCTGTTCGCGACCGACTGCGAGGTGCTGGTGTCCGCCGGGCTCCAGAACCAGGTGACCGCGGCGGCCGCTGACCGGATGCGGGCCGGCATCCTGGCCGAGGCAGCCAACTCCCCCACCACCGCCGAGGCCGATGCGACCCTGCGAGACCGCGGCGTGCTGGTGATCCCCGACATCCTGTGCACCGCTGGCGGCCTGGTCCTCGGCTACTTCGAGTGGGTGCAGGACATGCAGGCCTTCTTCTGGGCCGAGGCCGAGGTGGCCGGGCAGCTCGACCGGATCATGGATGACGCGTTCGCCGGGGTGATGGCGATGGCCGAGGCTCGCACCGTCGACCTGCGTGGAGCGGCGATGATGGTCGCCGTCGGCCGGGTGGCGGAGGCGACCACGCTGCGCGGCTTGTATCCCTGACCTCCTTGGTTGCGGCGGCATCGGTCAAGCCGCCAAACTGCGCCCGTGAGCGAGCACGTGCCGTCCC
>JBBDNI010000024.1:0-27075 GCA_040877645.1 Chloroflexota bacterium | reverse complement strand
ACGACACCCGCCTCTTCAGGGCGGTGCTCTACCAACTGAGCTACCTCGGCCCGCCGGCTCGATCCGTCCCCGCAGTCCGTTCGTGGTCGCGTCTCGGCCGCCGACGATAGCACAGGGCCCGATCGAGCGGCAACCGCCGGGCGGCTCAGCCGAGGGCGGCCGGATCCTGGCCGAACTGGCCCGCCAGGCCCCGCAGGACGTCGATCCGCTCCCTGATCGGCGGGTGGGTGTCCCACATGCTCTTGGCCCGATCCTCGAAGCTCTTGATCGGGTTGACGATGTACAGGTGCTGGGTCGCACGGTTGGCGACCTCGAGCACCTCGGGGTCGTCGGCGATCGTGCGAAGGGCCCTCGCCAGGCCGATCGGGTTGCGGGTCATCTCGACGGCCGAGACGTCGGCCAGCGACTCCCTGGATCGGCTCACTGCCAGCTGCACCATCCGCCCGATGAGCGGCGCGACGACGGCGAGCAGCAGCGCAACGATGAACAGGATGGCGGCCAATCCCCCGCCGCCCCGGTCGCGGTCTCCCCCGCCGCGACGTCCGCCACCCCAGAAGGTGAAGCGCAGGAACCAGTCGGCCAGCAGGGCGATGCTGCCCACCAGCACGCCGACCAGCAGCGCGAACCGGATGTCGTAGTTGCCGACGTGACTCAGCTCATGCGCCATGACGCCCTGCAGCTGTTCGCGATCGGTCTTCTCCAGCAGGCCGGTCGTCACCGCTACCGACGCGTGCTTCGGATCGCGCCCGGTCGCAAAGGCGTTGGGCGCCGAGTCGTCGATGACATGCACCTTCGGCATCGGCAGCCCACTGGCCAGGCTCATCTCGGTCACGACGTTCATGAGCTGCCGGTACTGCTCAGGGGTCTCGAGCGGCGTCACCTCCTTGGCGCCGCTCGACAGGAGCACCAGCCGGTCGCCGGCGAAGTAGCTGCCGATGCTCATGAAGAAGGCGATGACCAGCGCGATCACCACCCCGCCCCAGCCGAATCCGGTCGCCCCGCCAATCGCTCCACCAAGCGCCGCCAGCACGACCGCGACGACAACCACCAGGAGCCACGAATTGCGTCGGTTGCGAGCGATCTCCCGGAAGAAGGTGGAGGGCGCCGGTTGTGCACTCACGGCGCCAGCGGCCGCGCGAGCGTCGGTCTTCGAGTGGTCAGCTCCGCAGGTTCACCGTGGGGACCTCGGCGTCGGCCTCCTCGATCTGGAAGTAGTCGCGTGCCCGGAAGCCGAACATGCCGGCGATGAACACGCTCGGGACGGTCTGGATCGAGGTGTTGAAGTCCCGTACGACGCTGTTGTAATGCTGCCGCGAGAAGCCGATCTGGTTCTCCGTGGTGGTCAGCTCTTCCTGCAGCTGGAGGACATTCTCGTTGGCCTTGAGGGTCGGGTAGTTCTCGACCAGCGCGAAGAGCTGGCGGAGGGCCCCGGTCAGGAAGTTCTCGGCCTGCGCCGACTGGGCTGCGCCGGCGGCTCCCGCCTGCGAGGCGCTGACTGCCGCGCCACGCGCCTCGATCACCTTGGTCAGGGTCTCCTGCTCGAAGTCCATGTAGCCCTTGACCGCGTTGACGAGATTCGGGATCAGGTCATGTCGGCGCTTCAGCTGGACGCTGATCTGGTTCCAGGCCTCGTCGACGATGTTGCGTCGCTGGACCAGGCCGTTGTAGATGAAGACGATGGCGGCCCCGATCACGACCAGGATGATCAGGACGATCCAGATGGGTTCCATGGTGGGCTGTAGCTCCGTGTGTGGTGGTGGTGCGGCCATCGTAGCAGCAGGGGTGGTGGGTGGTGAGGGCCACTGCTGGCGGCTTATTGTCGGATTTCGACACCCGGCCGGGCGGTCAGCTGATGTCCACGCAGGAATTCGAGAAGCAGTGGATTGATGAGTTCTGGTGAGCGGATGTCGGGACGATGGCCTCCGGCAACGGCAACGGCCAGTTTCGCACCCGGAATCGCCGCTGCGACCGCGGTGGCCACAGCCAGGGGTACCGATTGATCGAGCCCACCGTGCACGATGAGGGTCGGCGAGGAGATCGTGCCGAGGATCGCGGGCGCGGCCAGGGAGTCCCGTCCACGATGCCGCTCACGATGCTGTTGGATGAGGATCTCGGGATCTGCCTCGAGCGCGATCTGGAGCATGGCATCGATGAGCGCCTCCGAGTCGGGCTCGTTGAACACCGTTTCGAGGAACCATCGTGCGAAACCGGGCCAGTTCTGCCGCCAGTAGGGCGCGCTGAACCGTTCCCAACCCTCATACGAGGCCCGCTCGATCCAGAACTCGTCGTCGTTGTCGTCCTCCGCCGGCGCAGCCGGCCCAACTGCGATCGCCGGAGCGATGAGGACCAGCCGCTCCACCTGGTTCGGCAGACGCGCGGTGAGGAGGGCTGCCGGGTTCGCTCCAATCGAGCCGGCAATCAGGGAGGCGCGGGCCACGCCCGCCGCCTGCAAGACGGCAACAGCATCCGCAAGGTGGTCGTCAAACCGGTAACCCGTTTTCGGCCGATCGCTGCGTCCAGCGCCACGCGGGTCGAAGGTGACGACACGGAACGAGCGTGACAGATCGGGGACGAGGTGAGCCGACACGCGTGAGTCGACGAAGTTCCAGGTGGGGACGACGAGCACGGCCGACTCGCCTTGACCGAATGATTGCCAAGCGATCTGGACGCCTGTCACGTCGGCGAAACCGGACGCCTCGGGCTCAGGCAGCCGCAGGTCCACGAATCGTCCTCCAGGTCCGTGGCGGGTGTTGCGAGTGGGCGGTGAGGGGCTCGAACCCCCGACCCCCTCGGTGTAAACGAGGTGCTCTGACCAACTGAGCTAACCGCCCGTCTGGCATGGTAGCGCCTGACTGCCTGGTGGCCTTCGGTCGAATCTGCCAAATTCACACCAGGTGACCGTCAAGCCGGTGTCTGGGCCGATGGCGCGCCCGAATTCACGCCAGGTGGGAATTTGCCGCCTTCGGGAGGCGATTTCCGGCATTTGTGCTCATGGCGTGTGAATCTGTCCGTGACCGGGCGATCGCGCGCGCTCTGCGCTCACGTGGTGTGAATCTGGCGCGTCACGCCGCGAGCTGGGGACGAAAGCGCCGCCCGGGTGTGCGGGCGGCGTCATCGGTCTGTTCAGGCAGAAGATGGTGCCCAGGCCGGGACTTGAACCCGGATGAGTTGCCTCATACGCCCCTCAAACGTACGCGTATACCAATTCCGCCACCTGGGCATCGGTGGTACCGAGGGAGGGACTTGAACCCACACGACCTTGCGGCCACTAGGTCCTGAACCTAGCGCGTCTGCCTATTCCGCCACCTCGGCACGCGGTCTCGCGAGGTCAATCCCGGCGAGGCGGGCCCGATGATAGCACAGCCCTCCGGCCGCTCCCGAGCAGGGCGAGGGTGGCTCAGCCGCCCTGCGGCAGCAGGTTGAGCAGGCTGAAGATGACGAAGAGCGCCGCCAGCAGAATGGTCAGCCGGAAGAGCGTGCGCTCGATGCCCCGGCGGCTCCGGTACGCGGTCACCTCGCCTCCGAACGCGCCACCGAGCCCGGTCCCGCGCTGCTGGAGCAGGATCGAAGCGATGAGCGCGACAGCCAGGATCGCCTGGGCGACGACGAGAGGAGTCATGGCCCGGGAGTCTAGCAGAGGGTGGGGCGAGTGGCCGTCGGCGTCAGTCGCCGATGAGGCTGCGGCCGGTCATCGACGGCGGCTGCGGGATGCCCAGCAGGGCACAGATGGTGGGCGCCACGTCGGCAAGCGAGCCGTTCCGCAGTCGCGACCTGCGCCACGCCTCCGCAACCATGACGAATGGCACCGGTGCCGTGGTGTGCTTGGTCTGCGGCGCGCCGGCTTCGTCCCGCATCTCCTCGATGTTGCCGTGGTCGGCGGTGATCAGGAGCGCCCCGCCGGCCGCCAGCGACGCGTCGGTCAGGAGCCCGAGGCAGCCGTCGATCACCTCGGCTGCCCGAACCGCCGCATCCCAGTCCCCGGTGTGGGCGACCATGTCCGCGTTCGCATAGTTGACCAGCACGAAGTCAAACGCACCTGACCCGATCCCCTCCACGACCCGATCGGTGATCGGTCCGGCGCTCATTTCGGGGGCGAAGTCGTAGGTCGGCACGTCCCGCCGCGACGGCACCAGGATTCGCTCTTCGCCTGGGAGGGTCGCCTCGACGCCGCCGTTGAAGAAGTAGGTCACGTGCGCGTACTTCTCCGTCTCGGCCACGTGCAGCTGGCGCTTGCCGAGCCGCGAAAGGAGCGCTGCCAGCGAGTCGATGACGAGGGGCCGGAACGCGACGGCGACCGGCAGGTCGTCGGGCCGCTGGTACTCGGTCAGCGTCGCCACGTGAAGGGAGTCCGGCCGCCGGCCGCGATCGAAGGCATCGAAGACGCCGAGCGCCAGCGCGCGGGTCAGCTGGCGCGCGCGATCGGCTCGAAAGTTGAGGTGCACGAGAGCGTCTCGGTCCCCCATCCCCGGGTAGCCGCCCAGGACCGTGGGGCGGATGAACTCGTCGCCCTCGTCGCGGGCATACGCCCCCGTGACCGCGTCAGTCGCCGAGGTCGCGGTCAGCCCGCGCCCGTGAACGATCGCCTCCCAGGCCAACGCGATCCGGTCCCATCGTCCGTCACGGTCCATGGCATAGAAGCGGCCGCTGACCGTCCCGATGGTTGCCCGCCCTGCCAGGCGTCCCTCCAGCGCGGGGAGCAGCTCACCGGCCGAGCGCGGTGGCGTGTCCCTGCCGTCGGTGAAGGCGTGGAGGATCACGCGATCGGCGGGCAGACCGGCGCGGCTCGCCAGCTCGACCATGGCCTCGACGTGCGCGTCGACCGCGTGCACGCCCCCCGGTCCGACGAGGGCCAACAGGTGGAGCCGCGTGCCCTGGTCCATGGCGTGCCGCACGGCGTCCCGCAGGGCCGGGTTGTCGAAGAAGCTGCCGTCGGCGATCGCGCGGCTGATACGCGGCAGGTCCTGGAGGACAGGGAAGCCAGCGCCCAGGTTCAGGTGGCCGACCTCGCTGTTGCCCATCTGCCCCGCCGGCAGCCCGACCGCCTCGCCCGACGCGTCGAGGCGGCAGGTCGGCCAGTCAGCCGTCAGTCGATCCCAGTTCGGCATCCGAGCCGTCAGCACGGCGTTGCGGGCCGGGTCGGCGGAGAGGCCGAAGCCGTCGAGCACGCACAGGACCAGCGGCCTCGGTGGCGAGCCCTCGCTCACCCGTGCGCCTCGACCGCGATGCGCACGATCTCGGCAAAGGCGGCCGCGTCGAGCGAGGCGCCACCGACCAGCGCGCCGTCGACATCGGGCTGCGCGAAGAACTCCGCTGCATTGGCGGGCGTACAGCTGCCGCCGTACAGGATCGGGACCTCGCCGGCGCCCGTCCGGTCCGACTCCGCCAGGATGGCGCGGACCTGGGCCGCGGCTGCCTGGGCGTCCTCGCCAGACGCCGCGTCCCCGGTCCCGATCGCCCAGACCGGCTCGTAGGCGACGACCAGGCCACTGCCGGCGATCTGGGTCAGGCGGGAGATCGCTGCGCGCAGCTGCCGCTCGATGACCGTGGCGGTGAGGCCCGCCCGGCGCTCGTCCCCCCGCTCGCCGATCGCCGCGATCGGAATGACGCCGTGGGCGACGGCGGAGGCGACCTTGGCCGCCACGGCGGCATCGGTCTCGTTGTCGTACTGGCGGCGCTCCGAGTGGCCGAGGATCACGTACTGCGCCAGCCCGTCCAGCATCAGCGGCGACGTCTCGCCGGTGTACGCGCCCTCCTCCTCGGCGTGCATCGTCTGCGCCCCGATCCCCATGCCGCCCGGCTCGGCCGAGCCGCCGCCGACCGCGGCTGAGACGGGCGCCAGCCAGATGGTCGGCGGGCAGATAACGGTGCGCGCGGGCATGCCATCCGTCGCGGCCTGCACCCGCCGGGCGAGGTCGACCGCGTTCGAGGCCGACGTCGGATGCATCTTCCAGTTGCCGGCGATCAGCGGCGAACGATGCGGGTCCACGCGGCTCCCCTCAGCCTCCGCTGCGGGGCCGGGCGGATTCGGCTGACAGCTTGATCAGCCGGCGCAGCCGATGGTTCATTGCCGATCGACCGACGCCGAGGCCCGTCGCCAGTGTGTCGAGGTCGGCGTCCGGTTGGCGGCGGCGCTGGGCCGCGGCCTCGCGGAGACCGTCGGGCAGCCCGTCGAGCTCGCCGGCCGCCTCGAGACGGGCGATCGCCTGCAGCTGCCGATCGGCGGCGCGGACGGTTCGGCCGAGGTTCGCTTCCTCCGCGTTGAGGAGCCGGTTCAACCGACTCTGCACGTCGCGGCTCACCCGGCTCGCCTCGAAGTCGAGCAGGGCGCGGTTGGCGCCCGTCAGCTGCAGGAGCGCGGCGATCGGCTCCTGGCCCTTGAGGTACACCACGTGGCGGCCGCGGCGCTGCATGAGGGGCGCTTGAACGTCGCTCTGGGCAAGCACGCGCCGAAGGTCGTTCGCCCGCCCGCGATCGGTGAATACGAATTCCACGTGCGGGCCGCCACGGCCCCCGGAGATCGATCCCGCGCCGAGCACGACCCCGCGCAGGAACGCCCGCCGATCGCAGGCCTTGGCGATTCCCCCGCCAGCGGCCCCGGCCAGCGATCGGTCGACGCTCACCTCGAGGTGATGACGTCCGCCGACGCGCGGCCCCCCGGCCGGACGGCGACGCGGCGGATCGATGGCGACCCCGATGGATGCGGCCAACTGCACGGCGATGCGCGCCGTGGCGTGGTCCAGGGTGCGGATCCTTCCTTCCGAACCGGCGGCATGCAGCAGGCCAGCCAGCTCCGCGCGCCGGCAGCACGGGCGCGCCGGCCGGATGCGGGCGAGCTCGCCCTTCAGCTCACTGGCGACCAGCATGTAGCGGCGTCAGCCGGCCGAGGCGGTCGGTCGCGAGACCGTCCGGCGCTGGCGCGGCCGCTCGGCGCGATCCTGCTGCTGGATCCGCATCAGGGCGGCGGCGAGCTTGGCAGGATCGTGGTGATGGGCGTTGTTGACGTCGACCAGGTCCTCCTCGATGACGGTGATCGGCAGCTCCTCAAGCCGGCGCACATCGACCTGGACCGGCTGCCCGAGCCAGCCCTCCGGCCGGCGAGCGGCGTGGTTGTCGTTCAGGAGGACATAGTCGAAGAGCCCATCGCCGACGTGGTCGACCAGTGCCTCCAGGTGCTGCGCCGCCGAGTAGAAGCCGGTCTCGCCCGGCTGCGTCGCGACGTTGCAGACGTAGGCGCGGATCCCGTTGGCGGCGGCCACCGCGTCGCGGATGTCGCTGATCAGCAGGTTCGGCAGCACGCTGGAGTAGAGGCTGCCGGGCCCGACCACGATCAGGTCCGCCTCCAGGATCCGCTCGATCGCCTCCGGGTTGGCCAGCACGTCGGGTGGCTCGATCGAGACGGTTGCAATCGGCTCGTCGGCCTGGCTGATCGAGGCCTGGCCCTTGAGCCGCCGCCCGGACTGGAGGGTTGCGGCCAGGGTGAGTGGCACGCTCGTCGCCGGCAGCACCTGGCCGCGGACGGCGAGCACGCGGTTCGACTCGCGCACCGCCTCCTCGAAGTCACCTGTCACCGCCGTCATGGCGGCGATGAAGAGGTTGCCGAACGCATGGTCATCGAGCCCCGAGCCGGGCGGGAAGCGGTACTGCATCAGTTGCGTCATCAGCGGCTCGGCATCGGCCAGCGCGGCGATGCAGTTCCGGATGTCCCCCGGCGGCGCAATCCCCAGCTGCTGCCGTAGGCGACCGCTGCTGCCGCCGTCATCGGCCAGCGAGACGATGGCCGTGATGTTCGCCGAGTAACCCTTCAGGCCGCGCAGCAGCGTGGACAGCCCCGTGCCGCCGCCGATCGCCACGATCCGCGGCCCGCGTGCGAGGTAGCGCTTGGTGTAGAGCACCTCGAGCACCGAGTCACCCCTCGTCACGAACGGTGAGACGATGCTGCGCATCAGGCCCCAGACGCCGATGGCGGTCAGCAGCACGCCGACGACGGCCACCAGCACGGCCCGGATCGGTCGATCCAGGCCGGCGCCCGTGAGCACCACGATGAACGAGTCGTCAGGCAGGCCGCGATAGAACTCGACGATCATGATCGCTGCGCCCAGACCCAGGACGGTGATGCCGAAGAAGAGGAGCACCAGCCAGCGCTTCAGGTGCATCCCCGGGTAGAGCCAGCGAGGAATCCGGGGCCGCTTCAACGCTCGAGCTCCCGGTGGAAGACCGCCACCGAAACGCCGCCAAGCTCCCGCAGGCGCGAGGCGAGCTCCTCGGCCAGCGCGATGGAGCGGTGGTAGCCCCCGGTGCAGCCGAGGGCCACGGTCAGCCGAGTCTTCCCCTCTGACCGATAGGCCGGGACGGTGAGCTGCAGGAGCTCCACCACCAGGTCGACGAAGCGCCCCGCGGCCGGCTGTCCGAGGACGTAGTCGCGCACGGGGGTCTGCAGGCCGGAGAGCGGCTTCAGGTCGGGCACGTAGTACGGGTTGGTCAGGAAGCGGACGTCGAAAACGAGGTCGGCATCGATCGGGATGCCGAACTTGAAGCCGAAGGTCAGGATGTCGATCAGCAGCTCGTCGGGGGCGCTGTCGCGCGGCACGTGCCGGAAGAGCTGCTCCTTCAGCTGCCCGATCGACAGGCCGCTGGTGTCGATCACCTGGTCTGCCAGCTCGCGGGCGTGGGCCAGGCGCTCGCGTTCCAGCACGATCCCCGCCTGCACCCCGCTGCGCGTCTGGAGCGGATGACGATGCCTCGTCTCGCTGAAGCGGCTGACCAGGACGGCGTCGCTGGCCTCGAGGTAGAGGACCTGCATCGGCACGCCGCGGTCCTGGAGGGCGGCGCGGGCCGCGGCGATGGCGGGAGCCGGGTCGCCGGCCCGGATGTCGAGCACCAGCGCGACGTTGCGGTAGCGGACGGGATCGTCGTCGCGGAGCGCCAGGAATCGGTCGAGGAGGTCCGGCGGCAGGTTGTCGACGCAGTAGTAGCCGAGGTCCTCGAAGAGCTTGCTGGCCTGGCTCTTGCCCGCGCCGGAGAGTCCGCTGATGACCACCACGTGACCGTCACCGCGCGCTCGACTGGCGCGCCGGGGAGCCTCGGCTCGGGTCCGCGGGACGGTCGCCGGGGCGGCGGGACCTGCTGCTCGTGCCATGCGCCCTCCTCGTCGCCGGGATCGCACCGAGTATAGCCTCAGCCTGCGGCTCCCTCGGTCCCGAGCTCCCCGTCCGCCAGCCCGGCGAGCAGCCCGGCGACCGTGGCAGCCGCACTCTCGCGCAGCGCGCCGAGGTCATAGCCACCCTCGAGCGTCAGCGCCACACCAGGCAGTCCAAGGCGACCTGCCAGGCTGCCGACGGCCTCTGATAGGTGGCGGTAGCCCGCGGCGGTCACCTCCAGCTCGGCGAGCGGATCGAGCCGATGGCCGTCGTAACCGGCCGACACGAGAATCGCCTGCGGCTCGAAGGCCTCGACCGCGGGCAGCAGGCGCGCCGTCCACGCGGCAAGGAACTCCTCGTCGCCGCTCCCCGCTGGGAGCGGCACGTTGTGCGTGGTCCCGATCCCGACGCCGCTCCCCCGCTCCGCCGCGTCGCCGGTCCCCGGATAGAAATGCGCCTGGTGCGTCGAGGCGTAGCACAGGTCCGGATCGCCCTCGAAGATCGCCTGCGTCCCATCACCGTGATGGACGTCCCAGTCGATGATTGCGATCCGCCTGGCAAGCCCTGCCACTCGGAGCGAAAGCGCCGCGACGGCAACGTTGTTGAGCACGCAGAAGCCGGCGGGGCGCTGCGGGCCCGCGTGGTGGCCAGGTGGGCGGACCACCGCGAACGCGACCGAAGCCTCGCCCCGGCTCACGGCCAGGGCCGCCTGGACCGTGGCGCCGGCAGCAAGCCGCGCGGCGGTCATCGACTCGGGCCCGAGGTACGTGTCGCTGTCGATCCATCCGCCGCCGCGACCCGCCAGGTCATCGAGCGCCGCCAGGTGCTCGCGAGGATGGACGAGCTCCAGCTGCCACTCGGTGGCCGGCGTTACCGGCAATCGCTGCAGCGCGGCGCCGACGGCTGCGGCCCCGTCGGCGACGCCGGTTGCAACGGCAGCCAGTCGTTCGGCCCGCTCGGGATGGCCGGGGGCGTCGTGTTCGGCCATCGCCTCATCGGTCAGCAGCAGGACCGGCGCAACGTCAGACATCGGCCTAGCGCCGGAATAGCCGAATGACCAGCAGGGACCCCTCGAACAGGACGAGCATCACGCTCGACAGGATGAGCGGTGAGATCGGGTCGCCCCCGGGGGTCAGCACGATCGCAAAGAGCACGATCGCCAGGATTGCCCACCGGCGCTGCGACGCCAGGCGACGATGGGTCAGGATCCCCACCCGCGCCAGGCCGATCAGCACGATCGGGAACTCGAGGACCAGGCCGAAGGCCAGCATCATGGTCGTGACGAATCCCACGTACCGGTCGATGGTCAGGCTCGGCTCCGCTAGCCCGTCAGCGAAACCGAGGAGGAAGCTCAGCGCATACGGAATGACGACGAAGCCGATGGTGACGCCCAGCGCGAAGAGGAGCATCGCCACGATCATCACCGGCCAGATGAAGCGTCGCTCGCGACGGGTCAGGCCCGGAGTAACGAATCGCCAGATCTCGAACAGGATGATCGGCATGGCGAGTGCGATCCCCAGGAATCCGGCGATCTTGAACGAGGCGGCGAGGGGGTCCGCCGGGCCGAGGAAGGTGAGCGCGCGCTGACCCTCGGGCAGCCGGTCGCGGAGCAGGATCAAGACCGGGCGAGAGAGGAAGAACCCCACGACCGCTCCGGCGAGCACGGCGGCGACGACGACCATCAGCCGTCGCCGCAGCTCCTCGAGGTGCTCGGTGAGGCTCATCGTCGCCTCGTCGTCGGTCACGGCGTGCTCACTCGCTCAGCGTGGCCCGGACGCCCGGGCACAGTTGGCCGCCCCCCTATGACCGGGGGACGGAACGGCGGCTACTTGGGCTCGGCGGTCTCGACGGTCTCGACGGTCTCGGCCGTGGGAGGCTTCTTCGTCTCACCACGGATCGAGCTCTCGAGGTCGTTCGACGCCTTGCGGAACTCGCGCACGCCGCGTCCGATGGCGTTGCCGATGTCGGGCAGCTTGCCGGGACCAAAGATGATCAGGACGACGACGAGCAGGACGACGAGTTCAGGCCAGCCGATTGATGGCATGTCGTTTGCGGTTCCTCGTGTGAGGGCGCAGCGGGCGCCGATTGCGCGACCTAGGCCGAAAGTGTAGCACCCGCCTCCCGCATGCGGCCGTTCCAGGCCATGGCCGACGCGGCGGCGGCGGTCTGCCAATCGCCCGATCGAGTCGCCGAAATGCCGCGCGAGATGCTGATCAGGCCGGGCGCCAGCGTGCCGTGGCAGCGGGCAAGCGCTGCCTCCAGGTCGCCGCCCTGGGCGCCGACGCCGGGCACCAGGAATCCAGGGCCTGGCACCAGCGCACGCAACCGATCCAGCTCGCTCGGCGCCGTCGCACCGACGACCAGACCGACGCGCCCGTCGGTCCAGCGCTCGGCTGCCCAGCGGGCGACACGCTCGTGCAGCGGAGCGCCGTCAACGGAGAGGTCCTGCAGCCGACCGGCGCTGGGATTGCTCGTCCGCACCAGCAGGTAGACGACCCGTCCGGGATGCTCGAGGAACGGCTCGATCGCGTCCTCGCCCATGTACGGGGAGAGCGTCACGGCGTCGGCGCGGAGATGGCCGAAGAGGGCGGCCGCATACCGTTCGGCGCTGGTGCCGATGTCGCCCCGCTTGGCATCGAGGATCAGGAAGTGATCGTCCAGGTCGGCGGCAAGTCGCTCGACGACCGCCCAGCCAGCGGCGCCGAACGCCTCGAAGAACGCGACGTTGAGCTTGACCGCGGCGGCATGCTCGCCGGCGGCCTCGACCAGGCCGCGTGCGAAGCGTTCGACGCCGTTGATGTCCCGCGGCAGCTCGTCGGGGAGTGCGTCGGGGTGGGGGTCGATCCCCAGGCAGAGCGGCGCTCCGAGACGCTCGATCCGTGCGCGCAGCTTCTCGAGCGGAGCCTGTCCGATCGTCACCCGGCCGCCACCGGCTCCCCGATCGACAGTGCAACGGTGGGCGCTTCCCGCCGTCGGGCCGCCAGCGGGCTGGCCTCACGGTCGGCGTAGTCGAGGACCCGCAGCCGCAGCCGAGGAAGCCCCTGGAAGAGGTCGCGCTCGAGCGTCCCCACCAGGTCCAGCGCCGTGCCGGCCTCGGGGATCGGGCGGTCAGCGGGCGTGCCGAAGGCGATGGCATCGAAGACCTCGGCCCCGCGCCGCATCCGGAGCGCGAGATGGTCGGACGATGCGCCCACCCGGCGCGCCTCGGCCACGCGCAGCCCGGTCACTGCCAGCAGCGGCTCGACGTGGCCGGGCCCGAACGGGGCGAGCGATTGCAGCTCGTCGGCGAGGGGCCAGCCGAGGTGGACCGCCGGCAGGACGAGGTCGATGGTGAGCGCCAGCGAGCGTTGTGGCGCGAGCTCCGGGTCAGCCGGGAAGGGTCGCGGCAGGGCGCCGAACGCGGCAACGAAGGCGGCCCAGCCATCCGCCCGCAGGCTGAAGCCACCCGCTGCCGGGTGCCCGCCACGCTTCAGCAGCAGCGGCGCGCAGGCCTCCAGGGCAAGTGCCACGTGGAAGTCGGTCGGCGCCCGCACGGAGCCGCGCAGCTCACCTTCGACGGCGGCGGCCACGGCCACCGGCCGGCCGAGCGACTCGACCAGCCTGGTCGCCACCAGGCCGAGCACCCCTGGAGGCCAGCCGTCATCGCGCAGGCAGATCGGTCCGTCACCGGGAATCTCGGCGGCAGCGGCCATCGCCTGCTCCACGGTCCGCGTGGTGAGCGCGCGCCGCTCGAGGTGCACCGCCTCCAGCTCCTCGGCGATCCGTTCGGCCGCATCCAGATCCTCCTCCAGCAGCAGCGACATCGCCAGCTCGGCCTCGGCGATCCGCCCCGCGGCGTTGATGCGCGGTGCGACGGCGTACGCGAGGTCGCGGGCGGTCGGCTCGGTGGGCAGCTCCGCGGCCCGGGCCAGCAGGGCTCGGAGCCCGGCCCGCGACGTGCCGGCCAGCTCGGCGAGCCCGAGCCGCACGATGGCGCGGCTCTCGCCGGTCATCGGCGCCATGTCGGCGACCGTCCCGATCGCTGCCACGCCTGCCAGGTCAGCCGTTGCTCGGCCACGACGCTCGAGGAGCGCTGAGGCCAGCTTGAAGGCCAGCCCGGCGCCGGTCAGGTCGGGATCGGGATACGCACAGTCCGGCCGGTGCGGGTCGACGACGGCCACCGCCCGGGGCAGCTCGCCGGACGGAAGGTGGTGATCGGTGACGATGACGTCGAGGCCGATCTCCCGCGCCTGCTCGACCTCCACCGCGTTCGCCACCCCGCAGTCGCAGGTGATCACCAGCGAAGCGCCGGCGGCGCGAAGGCGCTCGAGCCCGCGAAGCGAGAGCCCATATCCCTCGGCCAGCCGGGACGGAACGTGCCGCAGCGGCTCGACGCCCAGCGCACGCAGCGCCAGGACCCAGACCACCACCGCGGTCATCCCGTCGGCGTCGTAGTCGCCCCAGATCGCGATCTGCTCGCCGGCATCGAGCGCACGCTCGATGCGGTCCAGTGCGACATCGGCATCGGCCATCAGGGAGACGTCGTGCAGTGACGCCTCGCCGGCAGAGAGAAATCGGGTCAGCTGGTCATCGTCGCGGAATCCGCGCCGCGCCAGGAGGGTCGCCACCGGGCGTCCGAAGGCCGTGAAGGTGGGCGGGTCCGGGACCGGCTCCGGCAGGATCCATTCGAGGCGCGGAACGATCACCGGGCCATGGTAGCGGCGCGGAGCTGTCGGCCGGCTTATCGGGCCGTTATCGGTCGCCGAGCCGTCAGCGAGCGGCGGGTCTCGCCTTCCCGGCTGCCGCGCGGGCGCGCGCCTTGCGGGTCGTATCCCACTCATACCAGGCCGCCAGCAGCTGGCTGGCGTTGAAGATCGACGAGTAGGTTCCGCTGACCACGCCGATCAGCAGTGCGAGGGTAAAGGTCCGGATCGTGGCCGGGCCCAGCAGCAGCAGGGCGGTGAGGGTCACCACCACGGTGAGGCTGGTGTTGATCGAGCGGCCCAGCGTCTGGAGGATCGAATGGTTGACGATTGCGCCGAACGGCTCCCCGGCGTGGCGGACCCGGTTCTCACGGATGCGGTCGAAGACCACGATCGTGTCGTGGACCGAGAAGCCGATGACGGTCAACAGCGCGGTCACGAACAGCGCGTCGAACTCCAGCCCGAAGAAGTAGCCGAGCATGGCGAAAATGCCGACCACCACGATCACGTCGTGGAGCAGGGCCACGATGGCGGCCGTCCCGTAGCGGAAGCCGAACCGGATCCCGAGGTAGCCCATGATGAAGAGCTCGCCGACCACGATCAGGATCACCGAGCTGCGGATCAGCTCCGAGCCGACGGTCGGCCCCACCGTGGTTCGGCTCCGATCCTCAGCCGCGCCGAAGCGAGCGACAAGCTGCTCCTCGAGGTCGGCGAAGGGCGTGCCGGGGATGACCGGCTCGGGCGTCGGGCTGGGCGTGCCCGTCGGCGATGGCAAAGGAGTCGCCGTGCCGGTGGGAGTGGGGCTCGGGCTGGGGCTTGGCGTCGGGCTCGGGCTTGGCGACGGGGTGACCCCGGACGGAAGCGGCCTTGGGCTGGGGGTAGCCACCGGGGTTGGGATCGGCGTCTGGGGCGGCAGCAGGTCGATCGGATCGGTCCGGATCTCAAGGAAGCCGCCGCCGACCTCGGTCACTTTGGCCTCCGGGTGTCCGAGCTCGACCAGGGCGGCGTGTACCTCGGTTGCGCTCGGAACCTCGGCATAGCGCACCTGCCAGACGGTGCCGCCGGTGTAGTCGACCGACGGCTTGAGCCCGCCGAGGAAGATGAAGATCAGCCCGGGAATTGTGATCAGCGCGCTGAAGGCGAAGTACCAGTTGCGCTTGCCGACGATGTCGTACATGTCGTCAGCGCTCCACGTGGTAGAGCTCGAGGCGGCGTCCCCAGCCGGTGCGCACCACCATGCGCAGCAGCGTCCGCGTCACCGTCACCGCGCTGAACATCGAGATCAGGACACCGATGATCAGGACCAGGGCGAAGCCACGCACCACGGTGGTGCCCTGCCAGAAGAGCCACGAGGCGACGAGGATCGAGCTGACGTTCGAGTCGAGGATGCTCGACCACGCTCGGTTGAAGCCCGCCTCGATCGCTGGCCCGAGCGTCTTGCCGAGCCGGATCTCCTCCTTCATCCGTTCGAAGATGAGGATGTTGGCGTCGACCGCCATACCGATCGACAGGATGAATGCCGCCACCCCGGCCAGGGTCAGGGTCACGCCGATCAGGCGGAAGATGGCGTAGGTGACCAGCGTGTAGAAGATGAGCGCCCCGGCGGCCAGCACGCCCGGAAGGCGGTAGTAGGCGACCATGAAGAGCAGGACCAGGAGCAGGCCGAGTCCGCCGGCGATCAGCGCCTGGGCGAGGAAGTCGGCACCGAGCGTTGGAGCCACCCGCTCGGAGCCCTGCTCCTCCAGGGACACCGGGAGCGCACCGAATCGCAGCGTGTTGTACAGGTTGGTGCGCTCGATCTCCGCGTCCTGGCCGGCGCCGACGGTGATGATCGTGGTCCCGCCGCAGATCGGCTGCTGGATCTCGGGCACCGTGATGACGAGCCCGTCGAGCGAGATCGGACCGTCAGCCCCGGTGTTGGCCGTCGTGAACCGGCACCACAGGTCCGAGGCCTCGTCGCCGAGCGTGAATTCAACGCCGAGCAGGCCGCTCTGCGACGACGGCTGGACGCTGCCCGGGTCAATCGCGCCCCCGTCGAAGAGGACCCTGATCGCGCCGGCCGCGATCAGCGGCTTGATATCCTGGTTGTCGGTCAGCTGCTGGCCCAGCGGATCGAGGAACTGCAGCTGCCCGGTGGAGCCGACCAAGCGGCGGACCTGGTCGGGGTCGGCAACGCCCGGAACCTCAACAACGATCCTGCGCTTGCCGCCGCTCACCTCGGTGCGCACCTGCGGCTCGGAGACGCCAATCCCGCCGACGCGGCGCTCGATGATGTTGCGGGCCGTCTCGACCTGCTCGTCGGTGACCGGCTGGTCGGACTGTGGGACGACGTCGAGGGTGACCCGGATGCCTCCCTGCAGGTCGAGCCCGAGGACGGTCTTCAGCTCCTGGCCAAGCACGCTGGAGGGCAGCCACGTGAGGCCGAGCGACTTGCGCGGGAGGTCGATGAAGATCGCCAGCAGGAGCGTGACGAGGATCACCCAGGGGGCGATGCGGCGCCAGGTCATGTGTGGGCCAGGTGAACCTCTCGCTGCCGCAGACACAGAACGCGCCGCGCTTTCGCGGCGGGCCGCGCCAGTATAGGGACGCCTCTATGCCCTCGCAAGGCTCCGACCCTAGGCCAGCATCCCCTCCCGGGCGAGGTGCTGCTTCAGTCGCTCGGCGAGGTCGCGGGGGATGCCGGGCGTCTCCGCCACCTCGTCGATCGATGCCTCGCGGATGCGACGCACGCTCCCGAACCGCTTGAGGAGCGCCTTCTTGCGAGCCGGACCGATCCCCTCCACGTCGTCGAACACGCTCGCCAGCGCCCGTCGGCTGCGAACGGTGCGGTGGTACGTGATGGCGAAGCGATGCGCCTCGTCCCGGATGCGCTGCACCAGGTACAGGCCCTGGCTGTTGCGCGGCAGGATGATCGGCTCGGAGCGACCCGGGACGAAGAGCTCCTCGAAGCGCTTCGCCAGGCCCACCACCGGGACGTCGTCCAGGGCGAGCTCGCGCAGCACGCCCACCGCGGTGGAGAGCTGGCCCTTGCCCCCGTCGACGATCACCAGGTCGGGCAGCGCCCACCCGGCGTAGCGCGCCGTCGCCGGCAGGTCCGGATCATCCGAGGGATTGGAAAAGGACTCGGCGGCCTCGTCGGCCCCCACCGCCGCGAGTGACAGGGCCCCGGTCTCCGAGCGCAGCCGCGCGGCACGGGCGAATCTTCGACGCAGCACCTCGGCCATCATGCGGAAGTCGTCCGGCGTCTCGCCGGATCGGATCCGGAAGCGCCGATACTCTCGCGGCTCGGGGCGGCCGTTGATGAAGACCACCATGCTGCCGACCGCGCTCGTCCCGGCGATGTTGCTCATGTCGTAGCACTCGATCCGCTCCGGGGGGCGCGGCAGGCCGACTGCCTGAGCGAGCGCCTCGAGCGCCTCGTCCCGCTTGCCGGCATCGGCCAGCCACTCGGCACGCTCGCGGGCCAGCGACTCGACCGCGTTCTGGGTGGCGAGGGCCACCATCCGGCGCTTGTCGCCGCGCTCCGGGACCAGCAACGAGACCTTCGCGCCGCGACGGTCCGCCAGGAAGGCCGCCAGCGCATCGGCGTCGGCTGGCGTGAATGGCAGCACCACCTCGCGCGGTGGGCGCTCCGTCGCCGCGTAGTACTGCTGCAGGAAGGCGCCAAGCACCTCCGCATCGGTCACGTCGCGAGCGCCCTCCACGATGAAGTGCTCGCGCCCGATCATCTTGCCGTTGCGGATGACGAAGACCTGGAGGCAGGCCTCCCCCTCCTCGCGCGCCATGCCGACGACGTCCTGCTCGGCGCGGCTGTAGGCCGACACCTTCTGCTGCTCGATGGTGCGCTCGACGGCGCGCAGCTTGTCGCGGGCGATGGCGGCCTGCTCGTAGCGCAGGGCGGTCGAGTGGCCGTTCATCTCGACCCGCAGCTCGTCGGCGATCCCCTCCTGGCGCCCCTCGAGGAAGTCCACCACTTGGCCGATGGTGGCGCGGTATGGCGCCTTCTCGATCGCCTGGATACAGGGGCCCTGGCATCGCTTGATGTGGTACAGCAGGCACGGCCGCTCGAGGACGCGCTTGCCGTCCGGAATCACGAGGTCGCAGGTGCGGAATGGGAAGATCTTGCGGAGCAGCTTCAGCGTCTCGTCGACGCTCGAGGCCGACGCATACGGCCCGAAGTATCGGCTCCCGTCGCGGGCCAGCTTGCGCGTCCGCACGATCCGCGGGAAGTCCTCGCCGAGCGTGATCTTGACGAACGGATAGCTCTTGTCGTCGCGCAGGCGGATGTTGAAGCGGGGCCGATGCTCCTTGATCAGGTTGCTCTCGAGCAGGTAGGCCTCGCTGATCGTGTCGGTGCGGATCGTCTCGACATCGGCCACCTCGGCGGTCATGCGCACGATGCGCGAATCGAGGCCGGCCCTGGATCCGAAGTAGGACCGGACCCGATGGCGCAGGATGTCCGCCTTGCCGACGTACAGGACGCGCCCATCGGCGCCCTTCATCAGGTACACGCCGGGGGCGAGCGGCAGCTGGCGGAGGACGGCGCGCAAGTGCGCATCGCGCCGCTCGTCGAGGGTCATCGACCGATTCTAGGCCGATGAGGGGCACGCCTCAGGGAGCGAGACTGGGTGACGCCGAGGGGCTTGGCAGCTGGCGCGCCAGCTCCGTCTGCAGGAACGCCTGCAGGGGCCCGTAGTCGCTCCCCGAGCTGCGACCGATGACGACCAGGATGTACTGCCCGATGCTGTTCGATGTCGCCTCCAGGATCACGCCTTCGCCCAGCTCGATGCGGCGGTCGGCGCCCAGGTGCCCAGACAGCAGGTACAGGTCGATGGCGGACAGATCGGTCCCCATCCGCCCCTTGAGCGAGTCCATGATCCCGAGCCCCGGTCCCAGCGAGCCGAGCCCCCCGGCGCCCAGCTTGCCGCGGAGGGCACTGAGCACCCGCTGCTGTCGCACCGATCGGGCGAAGTCGCTCGACTCGGCCTGGACGCTGGTATAGCGCGTCCGCGCGTAGTCCAGCGCATGCACGCCGTCCAGGAAGATCGGCCCTGATTCGAAGGAGCCGCCGTCCCATTTGCCCGCGAACCAGTTGTCATCTGACCACGTGTAGGCGAAGGCCACCGGGTTGTCGACCGTCACCCCCCCAACGCTGTCGACCATTGCCTTGAACCCCGTGAAGTCGAGCGCCATCCAGTGCTCGATTGGCAGGCCGGTCACCTTCGCCAGCACTGCCGTGGCGGCTCGGCCCGCCTCGGCGACGCCGCCTCGCACGTGGCCGATGGCGAACGCCTCGTTGATCTTCGCATTGTCGGGGAGCTCGGGCAGCCCCTGGATCCACAGGTCGCGCGGGATCGGGATCATGGTCGTCGTATCGGTCTCGGGATCGATCGACAGGATGATGATCGAGTCGGCGAGGTAGACGCCGCCGCCGTGCTCCGGACCTCCGTAGCCGTACATCGCCACGTTGACCCGCTCGCTGCCGAGCAGCGGGAAGAAGAGCGCGGACGAGACCGATGGGGCGGAGCTGACCGCATCGTTGAAGGCCGAGACACGCTGCCACAACAGCCATCCGCCGGTACAGCTGCTCAGGAGGACGACCGCCAGCACGCCAACGACGATGCGCTTCCAGCGACGCGGACGCACCGGCCTGGCGAGGGTCGTCCCCCGCTGCTGGCCTGCCCGAAGGCGGAGCGCCTCGTCGCGCTCCATCGCCTCTCGAATCCTCCGCGCACGCGGGGTCTCGTTGGCGTGGCGCAGCCGGCGGTCGCGCCGGTTCATCGGCAGCTCATCGTTCGGGGAGGGTCCTCGTGCATGCCTGTGTGGGCGGCGACAGGATAGCCCGATAAGCGGCTGATCATGCGCCGGTAAGGGGCTGAATGGATGCTGCCGGCATGGCGCTGGCGCGAGTCACCGGGTCCGGCGCAGCCTCGCTGCTTGACAGTCTGGACCCCGAGCAGCGGGCGGCCGCGACCCTCTCCGACGGACCCGCACAGGTCATCGCGCCGGCCGGCAGCGGCAAGACGACGACGCTCATCGCGCGGCTCGGCGTGCTACTGGAGCGCGGCGTCCGCCCGGAGCGGATCGCCGTCGTCACGTTCAACCGGGAGGCCGCCGGCGAGCTGTCCGCGCGCATCGCATCGAGGCTCGGGCCGCTCATGCCGGGGGCCACCGGGATCGAGGTGCGGACGCTCCACGCCCTTGCGCGGCAGGTCATGCTCGATGCCGGTGGTGCCGTGCACCTGGTCGCCGACCGCCTCCCCATGCTTCGTGCGGCGCGCCGCCGCGTCCTGGCCGGCCAATCGCCGGATGATGACCCGGTCCCGGATGCCGCCGCGCTGGACACCCACCTGTCGGCCTGGAAGGTAGAGGCCCGTCCGCCGCCCGATGATGCTCGCGCCACGCTGGTCGAATTCCAGGCGCTGATGGACGCCCGCGGAGCGCTCGACTTCGATGACCTCGTGGTCCGGGCGGTCGAGCTCCTCGAGAGCGACGCGACCCTGCGCAAGCGATGGCAGGCACGCTTCTCGCACCTCTGCGTCGACGAGTATCAGGACGTTGATGCCGCGCAGCTGCGGCTCGTCCGCGTCCTGGCCGAGCCGGAGCAGAACCTCTTCGTGGTCGGTGATGACGATCAGACGATCTACGCCTGGCGCCTGGCCGACGTGCGTCGCATCCTCGGGTTCGCCACCGACTATCCGGGTGCGCAGCGCGTGCAGCTGGCAACCAACTATCGGTGCCCGCCGGCGGTGGTCGCTGCGTCCCGGCGCCTGATCGAGGTCAACCGGGAGCGCTTCGAGAAGCGGATCGAGCCGTCACCTCGCCGCTCGCACGAGCATGGTTCGGTGGTGACGCTCGCCACCGGCGGGCCGGACTGGCCGGACCGGGTCGCGGCGCTGGCCGCCACCGAGGCGGCCGGGCGTGGCAGGTGCTGCGTCCTGGCGCGGACGCGAGCCGAGCTGACGCCGATCTCGCTCGCCCTGCTGCGGGCGGAGCAGCCGCATGCAACGAGGCTCGCTACGCCGCTCGAGGCCGAGCCGGTTCGCGCCCTCGTGGATGAGGCGCGCAGGATGCCTGGCGGCCAGCAGCCGTTTCCCGTGCTGCTCGGGCTCCGCGCACGTCGGGGTTGGCGCCGTGGCGATGGGAACGATGCCATCGGCGACGACGATCACGCCGCGATTGATGCGCTGCTCGGTTGGGCGGCGGCGTTTGCGCGCCTTGACCGCTTCCTGGAGGCTGCCGACGAGATGGTGGCGCGCATGACCGCCTTGCGGGATCCGGCAGCCCCGATCGAGCTCGTGACGGTGCACGGTGCGAAGGGGCGCGAATGGCCAACCGTGATCGTCATCGGCTTCGAGGAGGAACGCTTCCCCAACCGGCGGGCGCTGATCGGGGCGGCGGATCCGCGGCGTGCGCTCGAGGAGGAGCGACGTCTCGGCTACGTGGCGTTGACGCGGGCCACCGAGCGGCTGGTGCTCGCCTTCGATCCCGCCCATCCCTCGCGCTTCCTTGCGGAGATGGGCTACAGCCCCACCTCAGGCGCCACCACGACCAAGTAGCGGACCATGCGGGTCACGTGCTCGTCGAGATCGAGGCCGAGCTCTTCGGCGCCGGCGAGCAGCATCTCGCGGGGGACGGCGCGGGCAAATGCCTTGTCCTTCATCCGCTTGCGCACGGTGGCCGGCTCGACGTCCTCGAGCTTCCGAGACGGGCGCATGAGCGCGACCGCGACCAGAAAGCCGGCCATCTCGTCGCAGCCGTAGACCAGGTGGTCGAGCCGGCTCGTGCGCGGGATCCCGAGCGCATCGTTGTGAGTGCGGACCGCCTGCACCACGTCGTCCGGATAGCCGAGGCGGACGAGCTCATCGGCACCGATGGCTCCATGCGTCGCGGCATCGGGAAATCGCTCGTAGTCCACGTCGTGGAGCAATCCGGCGATCCCCCAGCGCTCGACCGTCTCCGGATCCAGGCCGTCGTCGGCGGCATATCCGCGCACCCCCGCCTCGACCAGGAGGCCGTGCTTGCGCAGGGACGGGTTCGCGTTCCACTCGTGGAGGAGCGCGACCGCCTGGGCGCGGGTCGGCATCAGGGCTTTCGCGACGACATCATCTGGAAGTAGCCCGCCGCGATCAGCGACACGACCCCGAGCCCGATGATCGGAATGGATCCGTTGCCCGCGAAGATCCCGAGCAGGACCAGGATGACGCCCAGGACCACCAGGGCTGCGCTTGCCATCACCTCAACCTCCAACAACGCTGCTGCGAAATGTGCGGCGGATGATACGGGGCGGGAGCGCGGATCGGAAGGGCGGACGCTAGCTCGCGACGGCCGCCGGCTCGCGTCGACGGACGCGACGCGCGGGCGCCTTGTCGCTCATTCCGAGGGCATGTCGCAGGTATCGCCCGGTGTGCGAGGTCGGCGTGCGCGCGACCTCCTCCGGCGTGCCCGCCACGACCAGGTCGCCGCCGGCTGACCCGCCCTCGGGTCCGAGGTCGATCACCCAGTCCGCACTCTTGATGACGTCCAGGTTGTGCTCGATCACCACGACCGTGTTACCTGCCTCGACCAGGCGGCCGAGCACCTCGAGCAGCCTGGCGACGTCGTCGAAGTGCAGGCCGGTCGTCGGCTCGTCCAGGATGTAGAGGGTCTGCCCGGTGGCGCGCTTCGAGAGCTCGGTCGCCAGCTTGACCCGCTGCGCCTCTCCGCCGGAGAGGGTCGTCGCCGGCTGTCCCAGGTGGATGTAGCCCATCCCGACGTCATGCAGAGTCTGGAGCTTGTTGCGGATCGAGGGCACCACGCTGAAGAAGGCCAGCGCCTCATCGACGGTCATCTCCAGGATCTCCGCCACGTTGCGTCCCTTGTAGTGGATCTCGAGCGTCTCGCGGTTGTAGCGCTTCCCCTTGCAGACCTCGCACGAGACGTAGACATCGGGCAGGAAGTGCATCTCGATCTGGACGATGCCGGCTCCCTGGCATGCCTCGCAGCGACCGCCCTTGACGTTGAAGCTGAAGCGGCCCGGCGAGTAGCCGCGCAGCCGCGATTCGGGGACCGCCGCCAGCAGCTCGCGCAGCGGAGCCCACAGCCCGGTGTAGGTGGCCGGGTTCGACCGTGGGGTGCGGCCGATCGGGCTCTGGTCGATCTCGATCACCTTGTCGACCTGGTCGATCCCGTCGATGGCGTCGTGCGCACCCGGGCGATCGCGCGAGCCCCAGATCCGCGCCGCCAGGGCCGGGTACAGGATCTGCGTCACCAGGCTCGACTTGCCCGATCCGCTCACCCCGGTGACCGCCACGAAGCGGCCGAGCGGGAAGGCGACGTCGAGTCCGCGCAGGTTGTTCTCGCGGGCGCCGCGCACCGTCAACCACGCCCCGCTGCCCGGCCGCCGATCCCGTGGCACCGCCACCGAGCGGTCGCCGCGGAGGTAGGCGGCCGTGATCGATCTCTCGCTGTGGAGCAGCTCGTCGAGTGGGCCGGAATGGATCAGCTCGCCACCGTGCTCCCCCGCCCCGGGCCCGATGTCGATCACCCAGTCGGCCGACCGGATCGTCTCCTCGTCGTGCTCGACCACGATCAGGGTGTTGCCCAGGTCGCGGAGCCGGACCAGCGTCGCGATCAGCCGCGCGTTGTCACGCTGGTGCAGGCCGATCGACGGCTCGTCCAGGATGTACAGCACGCCCATCAGGCTGGAGCCGATCTGGGTCGCCAGCCGGATCCGCTGCGCCTCGCCGCCCGAGAGCGTGCCGCTGGCGCGATCCAGGGTCAGGTAGTCGAGCCCCACATCGACCAGGAAGCCGAGCCGCGCGCGGATCTCCTTGAGCACCTGCCGCGCGATGTGGTTCTCGCGGTCAGTCAGCAGATCGGAAAGGCCGCCGTACCAGGCCAGCGCATCGGTCACCGGCAGTCGGGTCGTCTCGATGATGTTGCGCCCGCCGACCGTCACCGAGATCGACTCCGGCTTGAGCCGCATGCCCCCGCAGGTGGGGCACGGACGGGTGGTCATGTAACGCTCGATCTCGGTCTTCGTCGTCTCGGAGCTGGTCTCGCGATAGCGACGCTCGAGGTTGGGCAGGACGCCCTCGAAGGTCGTCGAGAACGAGTGCTCGTTTCCCTGTCGGGATCGGTAGCGCACGGTGACCTTCTCCCCGTGGTTGCCGTTCAGCAGGATCTCGCGCGCCTCGTCGGAAAGCTCGCCGATCGGCTGATCGGTCCGGAACTGGTACTGCTCGGCCACGGCGTCGAGGATCGTCGCGAACCAGGAGGCCGTCGCCACCATCCGGCGCCACGGCAGGACCGCACCATCGGCCAGCGAGAGGGAGCGGTTGGGAAGCACCAGGTCGGGGTCGATCTCGAGACGGCTGCCCAGGCCGGTGCAGCTCGGGCAGGCGCCGTGCGGCGAGTTGAAGCTGAAGTTGCGCGGCGCCGGCTCCTCGAAGCTGCCACCGTGCTCAGGGCACGCATATCGCTCGCTGTAGAGCCGGTCGGTGCCCTTCGGTCCCTCGTCCGGCAGGTTCACGAGCACGGTGCCGTCGGCGAGCCGGAGCGCGGTCTGGATCGAGTCGGCCATGCGCGAGGCATCGGGTCGGGGTGAGCCGTCGTCATCGGTGCGGCGAACGGTCAGCCGGTCGACCACGACGTCGATGGAGTGCTTGAACTTCTTGTCGAGCTTGATCTCCTCGTCCAGGTCGTGCAGCTCGCCGTCGACGCGGACGCGCACGAAGCCGGCCTGCTTGGCCCCGGCCAGCAGCTTTTCGTGCTCGCCCTTCCGGTCGCGCACGAGGGGCGCCAGGAGCATCAGCCGGGTCCCCTCCGGCAGGTCGTACAGCTGATCGACGATCTGCTCTACCGTCTGCCGGGCGATCTCGCGGCCGCACTCGGGGCAGTGCATGCGGCCGATCCGCGCGAAGAGGAGGCGGAGGTAGTCGTAGACCTCGGTGACGGTTCCGACCGTCGAGCGCGGGTTCCGGCTGGCTCCCTTCTGGTCGATGCTGATCGCCGGGCTGAGCCCGTCGATCTGGTCGACGTCCGGCTTCTCCATTTGGCCAAGGAACTGGCGGGCATAGGCCGACAGGGACTCCACGTAGCGACGCTGCCCCTCCGCGTAGATGGTGTCGAAGGCGAGGCTGCTCTTGCCGCTGCCGGACAGCCCGGTGATCACGATCAGCCGGTCGCGCGGCATCTCGACGTCCAGGTTCTTGAGGTTGTGCTCGCGCGCGCCGCGCACCACGATTCGATCGGAGGGCATCGGTTCGATGATATCAGACCGATGTGAACGCCTGTTCGGTTCGCCTACCGGAGGAACCCGTCATACGTGCTCACCACGAAGGTTGACCGGCAACGGGCGAGCCGATCCGGGACGCAGCGCTCGGCGGCCGGATCGTCGAAATGGCCGACGAAGACGAGCTGCTGGAGGCGCAGGTTGGCACCCCCCGGCCGGGCTCGCGAGGGGAACGGGCGGCCATCCGCCGCGGCCAGGCGCAGCCCGCCGCGCTCGAGCTGGGCCTGGCTGACAAGCTCGTTTGGCTGGGCCGACAGCAGGACCCGCAGCGGGCAGTCGCGCTGCAGCCATGCCACCGCGACGTCGAGTCCCCCATCGTCGCCGACGCAGTCGGCGGCCAGCTCGGCATACCAGCCGACGATGCGCAGCTCGGCCCGCCCGTGGCGAGCGGCGGGATCGGGCTCGGCAAGGATCTCGCCGACCGGGTACTCGGTCAGCTCGGGACGCACCCCGCCGAGCGAGCCGACGATCAGCATGAAGAAGACGAAGGCGCCCAGCGCGGCCACGAGTGCCAGCCCGATGCGCACCTCGCGGTTCATCTTCCGCCCGCCAGCTCACTCCAGCGAGCTGTTAGCAGCTCGATCCCGCGCCGCCACAGGCCGACCCGGGCAGCGTCGTTGAGCCAGGTCGAGGCGCCGGACGGATGTGGCAGGGCCAGGACCGATGCGCCCGGCGCGCGTCCCCAGGTCAGCTCGCGGCCGACCAGGTCATCCAGGCGGGCGGTCGGGCCGAATGCGTGGCGGTGGGCGAGGCCACCGACGAGGACCACCAGCCGCGGGGCCACCAGGCGAACCTCCTCGTCCAGGATGGGTGCCCAGCGCTGGATCTCGGCCCGGCTCGGCGGGGAGTCGACCGATGCGCCCGGTCGCCGGCCCGGGTAGCACTTGCCGACCGAGGTCACGTACCACCGCTGGCGGAAGTCCTCAATTGAGATCCCCGCCAGCTCGAGCCAGCCGACCAGTCGCCGCCCGGCGTCGTGCGCGAAGGGAAGCCCCGTCGCGATCTCGCGCCAGCCCGGCGCCTGACCCACCAGCAGCGCCTGCTCACGACCGTCGCCGGAGAGGACCGGCGCCGCGCCCGCCTCGCACGGCGGCATGGCGTCCTGCAGCGCTCGGAGGGGCGAGCCGGGGGGCGCGCGCCGCGGCTGCGGGAGCGGCCACGTCCCGGTGAAGCGGACGCGTTTCGGCGCCTGCGCTGCGGGATCGCCCGTCGGTTCGCTGGTCGGTGTCACGCGCCGCGCAGGCGCTCGGCCAGGCGCAGGTCGTCGGCGATGGCAAGCCGCACCGCGCGTCGCACCCCGTCCGCGGTAGGCCCCGCACGCTCCAGCGCCTCGGTCAACGCGTCGCGCGCCGCGTACAGCCGGTCGATCGAGTCACCGGCCCCATTGGCGGCAGGACCGCCCAGCTGGGTCGCGAGGTCCCGATCCTGGCGCTCGATCCCGGCCAGCTCGTCGCTGCCGTCCTCGCCCGCCCCGTCCAGGGCGGTTGCAAGCGCCTCCCGGGCAAGCTCCAACCAGCGAAGGTAGCGGTCGAACTCGTCGGCGCTGGGCGGCAGGTCGTCCAGGCTGAACGCTGCACGCCTGCCGGACGCGGCGGCGGCGCGCTCCACCTCGTACCAGTTATCGCCCACGAAGGTGGGCGCCTCCTCGCCGGACGCGCGGAGCCAGTCGACATACCGGGCGACGCGCCGCGGCATCTCGCCCGCCGCCTCCTCATCGGTCGGCGCGAAGACGGCGCAGCCCGGCAGCTCCGCTGCATAGGCGGCGACGGTGGAACCGTCGTCGAGGCCGGTCTCGACGAAGATCGCGTGCGGCATCGTGCCCGCCACGGTCGCGCCTCAGGGCCGGCGGCGGCGGGGAGGGCGGCGGCGCGACCCGGCCGCCACGATGTTCGGCCGTGCCGCCGTGCTGAAGACCTCGCGATGCTGCCGGCGCGACGGCTCGCCACCGAACTCACCCGCCTCGGCCGCGGCCGCATAGACA